>DIZR01000062.1:1813-5897 GCA_002429425.1 Patescibacteria group bacterium UBA6023 | reverse complement strand
ATTTTTTTATGGTCGGTTATATAAAAAATTCTTACATTGGTGCAACGATATATAATATAGGGCATACATATGTGTTGCCAGTAGTAATGATTGGAATGCATTTTCTGTTTGACATAGCATCTTTTTTGCCTATTTCAATTATCTGGTTTGCGCATGTAAGCATGGACCGCATGTTCGGTTTTGGTTTAAAATACGATACAAATTTTAAAGATACCCATTTAGGGATAATCGAAAAAAGTTAATTATTGTCATAAAAAAACCCAACATTGCGGGGGTATGTGGTATGAGATATTTGGGGAATTTTTATTTCCGCATACCTTCTTCTTGTTCGAGTATGCGTGCAATTTCCGAATGTGCTACCGTGTATCCAATTTGTCCGACAATCCACGAAATTCGTTGGGCGCGAATGTCCTCTTTGGATATTGGATGAGCAATTGCCTTCCTCATTTTATTTAATAAATTTGGATCAGTATGGATGATTTTCATTTTACACTCCTTCTTCATGAACTTAATCTAAAATTCTTTCTTACGTATATCAAATCAGTTTATGGTGTCAATGATTAAGTAATTTTTTATTTAAGTTTAAACACCTTTAATAAAAAAATCACCGATCAAAATGATTGGTGATTTGTACAAGGACTGCCCTTGGTGCGGGATTATCTTGTGACCAGTCTAAGTTCTGGTCGAACGCAAGGTTCATCTTCAGTAATAAGCCTCCAACGTGGGCCAACATATCCATCTTGGGCAATGACTTGTGCGAACATCGATAATGGACGTATGTGGATTTTTTCTTGCTCACAAATCTCACCATAGCATTGCTGATATCTCACTTGCAGGACTTTATTGGTATCAACGATGACGTCGATGACTCGATAGAGTCGGTCATTGCCCTGAAAGTGTTGGTATATACCTTTTTTAAGATGAAGTGTTTGGTGAACGTGCATTCGATCATGTACAGCAAGGAGTTCATTGAGTAGTACCACTCTTCTTTTTGCGATTTCTCCTCTTTTGAACATGTCACGATATCGCCATGCGATGAGCCCCAGATTTCTTAGTGTATCAAGCACTTCATGAGTTATTTGAAAGGTAAATTTTTGTTCTTGCAGTTGTGCGTATTTTTTCTTGAAAACAATTGTTGCTCTCATTTTATTGAGGACGACCTTTCGTGTGATATTTTTCTCATTATCATTAAGTGGAGTAAGTAGATCAAGTGCAAGCAAGAGGTCGTCAATTGGCTCATTCCTGCGATTACCATAGTTTCTTCGACGAAAACAGTGTTGCCAGAGCATGTATGGTTCCTTCATCTTTTTCATTACTTTTCCCTCCAATTAAGATATGAACTTTTTCTACCCTGCAACATAACACAAAATTACATGGTATGCAACCCCAGCAATGCTTTGATTCTTTTAAAACTGATTATAAGAGCTTCATTCCGATAAGTTTTTTTACCAGATCAACGGAGGCAATTTTCACGTGAACTTTGTCGCCGAGGCGGTAGATTTTCTTTGTGTTTTTCCCAACAAGGCGATAATTTTTTTGTTCAAAAAAGTAGAAGTCATTTGGGATATCGGTGACATGCACCATCCCCTCAGTTTTGGTTTCTGGTTCTTCAACGTAGATGCCCCATTCAGTGACACCGGAAATCGTCCCTTCAAATTCCATGCCTATTCGTTCAGCAAAATATTCGCATTGCTTGTAGCGAATCGAAGCACGTTCTGCCTCTGCTGCGCCGACTTCCATTTGTGAGCAATAGCGTGAGAGTCGCTCTTGTTCCTCGAGTTTTTGTTTTGGAACGGGATTTCCTAATAGATAACTTTCAAGGAGACGGTGGACCATGAGGTCGGGGTATCTGCGGATGGGGGAGGTGAAGTGTGTATAATATTCAAACCCAAGTCCGAAGTGCCCAACATTTTTTGTTGCATAGACTGCTTTTGCCATTGAGCGAATCGTCGCGATTTGTATCATTGCTTCTTCGGCCTTTCCGCGGACATCTTCAAGCATTTTGTTGATATTTTGTGAGGTTACTTGGCCAAACTTATCGAGTTTGAAATCATACCCAATTCCCATAAGAAAATCTCGAAGGTCCTGCATGCGCTCTTCGTTCGGTGCATCATGAACACGGTAGACGAACGCAGTTTCTGCGCGTTTATCCTTGAGTGCGATAAGTGAGGCGACATGCTTATTTGCAAGCAACATAAATTCTTCAATGAGTTTATTGGTGTCTTGAAGAATTTTTTTGTAGACCCGCAGTGGTTTGCCATTCTCATCGAGTTCAAATCGTACCTCCTGTGCTTCGAAAGCGATTGCTCCGTTGGCTATACGTCGTGCACGAATCTTCTTTGCAAGTGTATCGAGTGAAAGGAGTGCCTCCACGCATGGCCCATCTTTTTTATCAATAACTTCCTGTGCTTCTTCGTACGAGAAACGTTTTTGTGAGTGAATAATAGTTTTTCCGAACCATTCATCAACAACTTCTCCTTCTCCATTCATTGTGAACACTACAGAGAATGTGAGGCGGTCTTCGTTTGGAACGAGCGAACAGATTCCATTGGAAAGTCGCTCAGGGAGCATGGGTATTGTGCGGTCAACGAGATAAATCGAGGTACCGCGCTCCACTGCTTCCTTGTCGATACGGGAGCCGGGTGTGATGTAATGCGAGACATCGGCAATGTGTACTCCAATCTCAATGTTCCCATTTTCAAGTTTCTTCCACGACAGTGCGTCATCGAAATCTTTTGCATCTTTTGGGTCAATAGTGAAGGTGAGTGTGTTTCGGAAATCGCGACCGATAGGGGATGCGATGCGTCGCGTAATTTCCTCCATGGGAATCTCAAGGGGGATAGCTTCTGCTGCTTCGTGCACCTCAGGATCAAAGGACGTATCAAATCCACGCTCGAGTACAATGGCTTCCATCTCCACATTGTGGACACCAGGTTTTCCAAGTATTTTAAGTACCTTCCCAATTGGTCCAATTTTGGGGTCTGTCCAACTGCCAATCTCAACATATACTTTCTCGCCCACCTCCGCTTTCCCCATGTCTTCTTTTGGGATGAGTATGGTGCGATACATTTTAAAATCATCTGGTTGAAGAAAAAAACTTCCACCATCTAGCTCAAGTACGCCGACAAACTTTGTTTTATTACGAAAAAGTACTTCAGTGACTTCGCCGGTTTGGCGACCACGTGAAGGTTTTCCATGTAGGGTGATTGCAACACGGTCTCGGTCGAGTGCGGTATTGAGATTTCCATTTACTATTTCGATGTCGTCTTCCATCCCATCGACTTCGACGTATCCCGTACCTTTTGCATTGACGCGAATAGTTCCTTCGACGACGTGTTGCACTGGAAATCTTGGGTGTGGTGTATTTATACGTGGTGTGTGAGAAAAATGCTGCATTGGGGAGGTCTTATGAAATGTTTTATTTTTTGAATANNGTCCTGCATCTTGTTCCTGTTTATTAAATGTCATAAATCTGTGATTACTCATTAAAGTCCGTCGCCGTCAGTTCGGGTAAGTTTTTCGGCTACTGCAGATGAGGCAGGCGATACGCTTTCTGACGCTGGTCTGTCGAAGTGTACAAGTTTTGAACGTTCATCCTCCTTGTCTTGCATTTCATTTATAAATTTTTTAATTTCGTATGGATTCGTGATGTAACTCGCGATGAAGTCTTCACGTTCCCCGGCTGTTTCAAGTCGAATCGTACCGAAATCAAGCAGGGTTTGAATAATACCTTTTTGGTCAACGGTGATATTTTGAATCTTGTCGATGCGAAACGAAGATGATTCACGTCTGAAGAGTCCTTGCTGGTCGATATCAAAAATACGCCGGTCAGTGATGATGAGTACATCAAGATAATAATCTGTCCACATGTTCCAGCCCATCATCCAGACGATAAGCAACCATGCGAAAAAAAAGAATGCACCAGCGTATATTTCCTTACCTGAAAAATGTATGAACGACTCGAAAGGAATAATGTGTAAGGCAAATAATACTACAACAGGTATGGCAACAAAAAAAATGAGAATAAATACATCACCCAATAATACGAACCAATGTTTTCGTACGACACGCACTATTCGTTCAC
>DIZR01000062.1:1464-1752 GCA_002429425.1 Patescibacteria group bacterium UBA6023 | reverse complement strand
ACACGCACTATTCGTTCACTTGCATCAATTTCAATCATAATATTATCCAGAGGTAGAATAAAGAAGAACTGATACTATTGTAAATGCAATGAGTATCGCGGAACCGGAAAAGTAAATAAAATTCATCGTCAGTATTTCAACCCCTCCTGTGCCGTAATTTTTCCAATGATAACGCACAATGATGGTAAATATAATCCATGCCGCAAGAATGAGTGAGAGTAGAGAAACTAATATTGTTGGGGTTATCGTAATCTGAAACCCTGTTGTGGTGATGGGGGATAGTAATGT
>DIZR01000062.1:485-1377 GCA_002429425.1 Patescibacteria group bacterium UBA6023 | reverse complement strand
TTTCCCTTACATTATATAGGTTTCGTGGAGAAAAGTAAGGGAAAGAGAGAATTTGTAGATATTATCAATATATTAAAACAGTTAATTATCCCGAACATAGTTGACCGAAATAGCCGTCTCTGCTAATATCTCCCCCATGTTATCAATACGACTCAAGCGCGTTGGACGCAAGAACGACCCATCATTCCGCATTATTGTGCAAGATCATCGCCGCTCACCTAAAAAGACACGTGGCGTAGCAGAACTTGTTGGTTCATACGATGCACGTAAGGGTACTCCGCAGATTAATGGCGAGCGAGTAAAATACTGGATCGGTCAGGGCGCACAGCCATCTGATACGGTTCGTAATCTCCTTATCGATGCAAAAATTATTGAGGGCAAGAAAGTTAACGCACTTAATAAGAAAACTCCCGTAATCAAGGCGAAAGCACCTGAACCTGAGAAGAAGATTGTTGCACCAGTTGTTGCAGCACCGGCACCAGTCGTCGAGACTCCCGTAGTTGCAGAGGTCGCACCAGAAGTAGTCGAAACTCCAGTTGTTGAAGAAGCAGCACCAGTCGCAGAGGCTCCTGTCGCAGAAGAAGCTCCAGTAGCATAAATAAAAATCAAAAACAAAAAAACGCGTATCACGCGTTTTTTTAATTAGTAAAAGGTAAAGTGGGCTTGACCTTGAAGATAGCCCTCGTTAATATCATTACATGCAGGAGATCATACGGAACAAAGTTCAAGAATTACGCAAAGAATACGGAATGACACAAGAGGAGCTTGCTCTCGAAGTGGGCGTCACACGTCAAACGATTATTGCGATAGAACGAGGAAATTACACACCCTCAGTGTTGCTCGCATTAAAAATTAGTTCATTATTTAAAGTATCTGTAGAAAAGATATTCTC
>DIZR01000062.1:0-286 GCA_002429425.1 Patescibacteria group bacterium UBA6023 | reverse complement strand
TACTTAATCCGTTTGACATATTGATGTTAAAGATGGCGACCGTCACAATTCTCGCAGTAACAATGGTCGTATTTGGTTTGTTTGCAAGTTACGTGCTTCGTGAGGATGTGCATGATGAGCGAGAGGGAATACATCGGATGTATGCAGGAAGAGTGGCATTTCTTGTGGGCTCATTTGTAATGCTTCTTGGACTCTTTACGCAGGCATGGTGGAACAAGGTGGACGTGTGGCTTGTCACGTCACTTGCTTCAATGATCCTTGCGAAAATTGGAGCACACTATTACAG
>DIZR01000048.1:657-5349 GCA_002429425.1 Patescibacteria group bacterium UBA6023 | reverse complement strand
TGGTGATGGCAAAAAAAGAAGTTATTGTAAAAAATCTTGCCGCGGTACAGAACTTTGGTAGTATGGATATTCTTTGCACCGACAAAACGGGAACACTCACTGAGGATAAGATCGAACTGGTTAAATGTATTGATGTATCGGGTGCTGATTCAGCAAATGTGTTGCTTCATGCGTATTTAAGCAGTATTTTTCATACTACACGGAAAAGTCCTCTTGATGTCGCCATTCAGGCACATGGTAATGTGAATACCGATGCATATACAAAAATCGACGAGGTTCCGTTTGATTTTGCGCGCAAGCGTGATTCGATTATTGTTGAATATGGAGATGGTCGTCTTATGATCACGAAGGGCGCACCTGAAAGTATTTTATCAATTTCCTCTTTGTTTGAGCGTGCGAATGAGCATATTGAGTTCACTGATGAAATGGCAAAAGAAGCGCGCGCTGAATACGATCGCCTTTCCGCTGATGGGTTCCGTGTGCTTGCAATTGCGATAAAAAAACTTCCCAAGGAAGATCGTATAAGATATGAACGCAAGGAAGAAGAGGGAATGATATTTCTCGGATTTGCCGCATTTCTCGACCCACCAAAGCAGAGTGCTCGNNGTTGCTCTCGAAGAATTACGCGCACTCGCAGTGGAAGTAAAAATTATTACTGGGGACAGTGAGATCCTTACGCAGCGTATTTGTCGGGATCTGGATATTCTTGTGAAGGGGACATTAACCGGAGCGATGCTCGATAAACTCTCTGATTCAGAGCTTACGCTAAAAGTGGACGGGCTGACTATTTTTGCCCGCGTTTCACCTGAACAAAAGGAACGTATCGTGCGTGTGTTGCGTAAGGCGGGGCATACGGTTGGCTATATGGGTGATGGTATCAACGATGCACCCGTACTTAAGGCTGCAGATGTCGGAATTTCGGTCAACAATGCAGTTGATGTTGCAAAAGAAACTGCTGATATCATCTTGTTGACCAAAGACTTGTTGGTACTTAAAGATGGCGTAGTGGAAGGCCGAAAGACATTTCAAAATACATTGAAATATATCAAGATGGGTTTTAGTTCCAACTTTGGCAATATGTTTTCGATGATGGGTGCGTCCGTGATACTGCCATTTCTTCCAATGTTGCCGTCGCAAATTTTGTTCAATAACTTTTTATACGATCTTTCCCAAACAACACTTCCAAGTGATAAGACTGATATTGAGTCAACAAAATTACCTCTACGGTGGAACATGCGAGAGTTTTCAAAGTATATTATTGTATTTGGAATAATAAGTTCACTGTTTGATTTTCTTACCTTTTATCTTCTGTATGGCGTGTTTCATATGGATGAACAACATTTTCAGACGGGGTGGTTCATTGAATCGATCGCGACGCAAATATTGGTCGTTTTCCTCATACGCACAAAACGTGTGCCATTCTTCAAGAGTATACCGAGTCGATATGTGGTCGGGAGTGTTTTGGGTGTTCTTGCGTTCTCATGGCTCGTACCATATACGCCGATTGGTCCACTACTTTCATTTGTCGTCCTGACACCTTTGTCACTCATGTTTATCCTAGGAATTGTGATTGCATACCTTATTGTCGCTGAAATTACAAAATATTTCTTTTATCGCAGGTTTCCGAACGCTCCATAAATAATTTTGAATTGACCAGTTACTTTTTTGTTTTTAAGAGTTTTAAATTTCTTGCCTGGAAAAAGTTTTGATGGTAGCTTGAATCTATGTCAGAAGTAAAAAAACTTACGAAGGGAATTATTGATTTTCGTGATGCACGTGAATGGAAGCAGTTTCATAATCCTAAAGATGTTGCGCTTTCATTGGTACTTGAAGCAACTGAAGTAATGGAACATTTTCAGTGGAAAAATCCTGAAGAAATCAAAGAGTACGTCAAAACACACAAACACGAAATCGCCGAGGAGCTTGCCGATGTGCTCAATTGGGTGTTACTCATGAGTCATGATCTCGATATTGACATTGTTGATGCGGCAGAAAAAAAGGTGATGGCAAATAATGCAAAGTATCCCGTCGATAAATCAAAAGGGAAACACACGAAATATACCAAGCTGTAAAATTGAAGAATGCGTGAAAATTCACATCATTTGTGTGTAATATTGCTATACTTAGCTATATGATTTCTGAAGAAATTGGCACGATGTTTGCGCGCGCATATCAGAAGCGAGACCCATGGGCACACAAGGGTGATTTTGGGTATGTAATGATTATCGCAGGAAGTAAAAAATATTCCGGCTCTCCGATTTTTAACGCGATGGGGGCATTGCGTTCTGGTGCGGACTGCGTACTTCTTCGGGGTCACCCTCGCGCGATGGACATTGCCGCGGGATATGTACCAGATATTATCACCGAACCTTTTGTGGGTGAATTCACCGAGAAAGATATTAAAAGCGTTGTGCATGCAATGGTTGGTTATCAGTCACTCATCATCGGATGCGGAATGGAGCGCAATGAACTAGCATTTCATGCGATGCGAAGGCTTATTGAAAAGAGCACTATACCCATGGTGCTCGATGCGGAAGCAATTCGCGCAGTTGCGGGACATATGGAAATTCTTAAAGGGAAAAATATCATTCTTACTCCGAATAGTGAAGAGTTTAGGGTACTCACGGGGGAGACCGTTGGTCCAAATGAGAATGAACGAAAAGAAAAGGTACAGCGGTGGGCAGCAATATTTGGTGTGACGATACTCCTGAAGGGAAATAGTGATATCGTTTCTGACGGCGTACGTGTTTTAGTAAATAAAACCGGTTCACCCTTTATGACGAAGGGTGGGTTTGGTGATGTGCTTACGGGGATTACTGGCGCAATTTTTGCACGTACTAGAGATTCATTTGAGTCAGCATGTCTCGCTGCACACATCAATGGCAAAGCAGGGGAGATGACATCGCAAAAGCACGGAGAAGGAGTTCTCGCGAGTGATTCTTTTGTTGTTATTCCATCCGTGATTCAGTCGATGGAGAGTGAGTAAGAGTGTAAGGAATTTTATCTATCCCCTCTTTAGTTCTTTGATTTCAGTGAGTAATTCTTCGAGTCTATGCTCGATACGATGGATCTTCTCCTGATCGGCAAGATGCTCAGCCTCGTCTTCTTTGTCGTCTTTTTCAATTTCTTCGCTCAAGTCTTCAACATTCTCTTTAATGATTTCGACATCCTCACTCAGTTCTTTCGCGTCTTCTTGAATTTCCTCGACATTTTCTTGAATGTCATCAATATCATCACTTACCTCTTCGATCTGACGTGTTTGTCGATTGACGGTCATTTGAATGAAGATAGAAAGATAAATTGCTTCGAGTGAAACAGCCGTCGTGAGGATAAGCATAATCTTATCAAAGGTAAAACCAATCCATTGCAAACTAAAAATAGCAATAAAAAAAATCGTATGTAGAATAAGTGAACCAAGTGAGCCGATGTGATTGGTTGCACTTCGTGCGAGGCGCTCCTGAGGAGAATCATTGAGTGTCTTCGCTATCGATACATTAGTACTTTCCTTGTCCATATTCTGCATTGTAGTCGTTTCTTCTTCTTACGTCCACCAATGAAATCTTCAGAAACTTAATTTTTATTTTTCTTGATATCCTCAAGAAGAAGAATTATCTTATCGAGTTTGTCATTTTCAATGCGCGTAAGCTCAAATTGCAAAGATTCAATTTCTGATTTTGCGGCAATGTTGGTTTCATAATCTTCGAGCGCTTGGTGACGGTCTCGCTCACTTTGACGGTTTTGTGCCATCATAATGATAGGTGCGGCGTATGCTGCCTGTGTTGAGAAGAGAAGATTGAGCAAAATAAATGGGTATGGGTCCCATTGTCCCACATATGCAACGATGTTGAGTATCATCCAGAGTATGACGAGTATTGATTGGATAATAATAAATGACCAAGAGCCCATGTAGTTTGCAACTGCATCGGAGATACGATGCCCGACACTGAGTGATTCCTCGTGTTTTGTATGCCAAGTACTTTTTTTTATCTCGTTGTTATTTGTCATGTCTGAAGCATAACATGTGCATGCTTTTGTGGCACATGCTCTGGTGACCCCCGCTTTCTATTTTTTTGCATAGATAACCCTAAACAGGATAGGATAGGAAAATGAATGCAAAAAGACAAAATACCATCCACACCGCTCAAGAGATAAAGTTGTTTATCAAACGATATGAACGACATCTCTCCGGCGCAGCGTTTGTCATAGGCTTTGTTGCTGATTCGTTAGTTCTCCCACGTATTGATTTTTGGGGAGCATATGTGATCCTTGGTGGTTATCTTTTGCTCGTCATGACCACAATGCTGTTATCGTTGCTCCATGATACGAATCATGCAATAAAAAAGTATCTTACTCCCATTGCCACCACCCTTTCCGTTATCACGCAATTCTTTTTTGGCTCTTTGATGAGCGCAGTGTTCGTATACTATTCACGGAGTGCAACGATTCTTGAGAGTATGCCATTCATGCTGCTTCTTCTTGTGGTGTTTGTGGGAAACGAGTTATTTCGCGCTCGATTGAATCGTTTGGAATTTCAGGTGGCAATATTATTTTTTATTTTGTACATGGATATGACCTTTGCCGTACCGGTGTTTCTTGGTGCGATGGGTCCAACTATATTTCTTCTTTCTGGTGCAGCTGCGCTCCTCTTGATTGTGCTCTATATTTTATTCCTACGGATATTTGCAAGAGCGA
>DIZR01000048.1:0-594 GCA_002429425.1 Patescibacteria group bacterium UBA6023 | reverse complement strand
GCTCTATATTTTATTCTTACGGATATTTGCAAGAGCGACAATTATGCGTGCAAAATGGGTTTTTGCCGGAAGTATTGGCGGAATTCTTCTTATTATAAATGTACTGTACTTTACCCATCTTATTCCGCCGATTCCGCTCTCGCTGCGCGCCGCCGGTATCTATCACTCTGTGGTGCGTACGCAAGAAGGGGCATATCGTGCATCTGGCGAAAAGATGAGTATTTTTGAACGTCTGACCCATTCATACCCCGTGGTGCATATCAATGGTGAACCATTATATTTTTTTAGTGCAATATTCGCACCGACGACATTTTCAACATCAATCGTGCATGTGTGGCAATATTATGAGGAGGATACGAAAACATGGACGACAAAATATCATTTTACATTTCCCATTACTGGAGGAAGGGATGAAGGATATCGAGGATATTCAATAAAAAATAATATTATTCCAGGACATTGGCGCGTGCGTGTAGAGACCACGCGTGGCGAATTGCTCGGCAGTGAAACATTTGTTGTAATGCTCGCAACAAGCCCGATTCTCCTTGAGGAACAAACCCTTTAGTTCCTGTGCTGTCTCTTATACACATCTCC
>DIZR01000098.1:14405-18840 GCA_002429425.1 Patescibacteria group bacterium UBA6023 | reverse complement strand
GTCGGAACCCTCCTTAACCGAGGTAAAAAACGTCTTAAGGAGAGGTTAAACACAAAAAATATAAATATATGACCAACGTATTACCTAAAAAAATCATAGAAGAAATCAAGAGACAGGGTATTGCACCGCGCCCTCGTTGGCAGTTTCTCTTGAAGAGGTGGGTATTGTGGTTGCTCTCTATTTTTTCGACTATTCTTGGCGGTATCGCCATTGCGATTATCATTTTTACCTTTATTGATCATGATGCAAGCGTGAGGGTATACCTCAAACAAAGTGCTGTTGAAGATATTTTATCTGCAGTTCCTTATTTTTGGCTTGCGACACTGGTGATGCTTGTTGGGGTAAGTAAGTATGGAGTACGGCATACTGCTTTTGGGTATCGCTATACAACGGCGCGAATAATAGCAATAGTTTTGATTATAAGTGTGCTCATGGGAGTTGGACTTAATGCTATGGATGTTGGTGAACGTGTTCAGGATTTTCTTATTGAGACGGTCCCATCGTATGATGCGCTTGTGTATACCTCAAAGGATGCATGGTCACAGCCTGAGAAGGGTCTCCTTGGTGGAACGGTCATCAGCGTCATTAGTCGAGAAGAGTTTGAGCTTCTGGATTTCCATAAGAAAAGTTGGCGTGTGAATACGAGTGAGCTACAAGGAAATAATGATTCGATCATTCGACAAGGGGCAATCATAAGAATCATCGGAACTCAACACGAAAACTCTTTGTTTCGTGCTGGACAAGTATTTCCTTGGAATAACTAAGGAGTTTGAAAGGAATTGTATTGTCGTGCGTACTAATTGGTGAAAGGTCGATATAAGTTATTAATAATCAACAATTAACCACATAATCATATGCAATTAAACAAAAAAATACTTGCAGCGGTTGCCGTCAGTGCACTTGGTGTTGGAAGTATCGCTTCTATTGGTCTACAAGCATTTGCCGAGACAACTCCGACGTCAACACCCTCAAATCAGCAATCGTCTGTTCAAGTAGAACAGTCCACCGCACCCGATACGGATAACATTCAAGACCAGGGAAATGATGGAAAGCCAGATTCTGCTACTGAGGCAAAGGACGGAGAAACTCCGGAAACAGGTGCAACAACAGAGAAGGACGGTCCTGGTGGACATGAAGATGTCGGTACCACTGACCATCAGTTTGAAGGAGCAGAATAACTGAGATTTCTTCATTGTAAAAGATGTGTGCCTTAAGCAGAAGCCAAAATTCATCGCCGATTAGGCAAATAGACCCCCTGGGTCAAGGATGTGGTAGAGCTTTAAGTATTCAGTTTGATGGTGAGCGAAATCTGCAAAGTTTCTTTCTGTATGAAAGAGACTTTGCGTCGGTTCAAATTTCACAAAATATAAAAAATAGTAATACCCTTTTGTATGAACAATGGAAATATTAAATCAACCCATATTTTGAGTGCCTCTAGCAACCTGGTTGGTTTTTCATTTCTCATTCTCACTTCAATAAAAATTTTAAAACTTGGTTCAACAATAACCACCTCACTTGATGATATTGCCGCCGCCGCAATTATGGTTTTTGTGATCAGTAGTATTTCCTCTTTTCTATCTATTCGTACAAAAGACGAAAACAAGAGCAGGCAGTATGAGACTATTGCCGATTATGTTTTTATGGGTGGATTGCTGCTCCTCTTTACTGCGGCATTTATTCTTACCATTAAATTCCGATAACATAAAACATGAAAACCAACATACAATCCAGCGTAGTACCAATTATTGTTACTCAGGAGCTTACGAAGAAGTACGATAATTCTATTGCGCTTGACTCGCTTTGTCTCTCCATCAACAAAGGAGAGATATTCGGATTCCTCGGACACAATGGAGCGGGGAAGACCACAACAGTAAGTATGTTGACAACGCTCATTGCACCCACATCGGGAAGTGCATCCGTCTGTGGATTTGACACGCAGAAAGAGAGTATTGAAGTGCAAAAATGCATCGGTTATTTGCCGGAAAACGTAAAGTTTTATGATAGCCTCACCGCATACGAAAACCTTGAATATCTTGCAAAACTATCGGGTGTAAAAAATCCAAAAGAGAAGATAAACGAAGTACTCATGTTCCTCGAGTTTGACGATGTTGAAAAAAAGAAGCTTGGTGAGTTTTCAAAAGGAATGCGCCAGCGTATCGGTATTGCCCAAGCGATATTGCATGATCCCGAAGTGCTTTTTCTCGATGAACCAACAAGCGGACTCGATCCAATGGGAATAAAAAACCTTCGTAAGATCATCATTAAATTAAACAGAGAAAAGGGCATGACAATTTTTATGAATACTCATCTTCTCTCAGAGGTTGCTAAAACATGTACAACAATCGGCGTGCTCAATCAGGGGAAGCTGATTTATCGTGATTCACTAGTGCACACAATGGAGCGTTTTCATGATGAGTCATCGCTTGAGGAGATATATTTTACACTTGGTGACAAACACTAATTATATGGAAACTACGCTGATAATTGCGAGTGCGGAAATACGCGCACTGTTTCGAGAAAAGACCATATATGCTATTACGGGAGTTTTTCTCCTCATGACCGCCGCCGCCTCGTTTATTAGTTGGTCTACTTTTACGACGGCCGATGCGGTGTATCGCGCTTCTGTCGTGTATCTCCATGCCAGAGGGGTTGTTGCTATTCCAGAAAATCCACTCCACTCTATTCCTGCACTTGTAAGTTTTGATAACCTCATAATCTATGTTCTGCTCATTGGCGCATTACTGGCAGTTATTATTGGACATCGGAGCTTTATGCGGGAGCGTAGGTCCGGTATTTTGCAGGTGCTATTTACGAGACCTGTTTCCATGCGATCATTTATTTTTGGCAAAGTACTTGGGCTTGGCTCCGTACTTCTTGGCGTTATGAGTATCACTGCAATCATAAGTATCGCTTCGTCATTCCTTCTTCCACTTCAGCAAATAAGCATTGAGGACATTGGTCATGCACTTGTATTTTTTTTCCTTTCATTTTTATATATGCTCTTCTTTGCTTTGTGTGGACTTCTTTTTTCAATCGTCGTAAAAAGTGAGTCACTCGCACTTTTTATACCGATTTGTATCTGGGTTGGTATTACTTTTGTTTTGCCTGAACTTGCGACGGGTCTCACACCAACAGCATTACTCAATCCAGTCACACTACTTCAACTTCCTGTAGCAGAGGGATTTTTCAATACCGCACAACACCTATTATCCCCAGTCTCTCTGGGTTGGCATTATACGACCATGAGTGGAGAGCTTTTAGGGAGCTCATTTCGGACGAGTTTTCCGATTTTACGAGTATTAACAGAGCACTGGATAGAAATAGTAACTTTATGTGCATCCATATTCACCCTGGTAATTTTTTCGGCAATCGCCTTACAAAGATTTGATCCGAGAGAAGGCTCTATTCACGAATAATATTATGGATAAAATTTTCACCATTGCAAAAAAAGAATATAAGGACGCAGTCCGAAATTACGTGTTCGTAACGTTTCTCGCGTTTCTCATCGTATTGACTGGCATATCAATGTATGTGGGCGCACTTAATTTTCATGTGAAGGTTTCATTATTTGAAAAAACCTATCAAGCGCTTATTGCTGCAGGACAACCCGTAAGCACTCTTACGAGGCCGGAGTTCTTTCCTCTTCAACTTTTGCGTGCCACGATAGAATACCTTGAAATTATTGGAGCGATCCTTGCCATATCACTTGGTTATTTAAGTATTGCAAAAGAAAAAGGCAACAACACATTGCCACTTATATTTACTCGCCCCATTACTCGAAAAAAATATTACCTGGGCAAGCTAGTTGGAAATCTCGCCCTGATTGTCTCTGTGTGCGCACTCCTTTTCATCACTATTATTGGCATCATTACTTTTGTGGGTGGTATCCACCTCTCATCACTTGAAATTGCAAAGATACTTCTTTCGGCTTTCGCAACCTTTATATATCTCTCGATATTCTTTTTATTCGCAGCGTTATGCACAACGCTTATGCGCTTTCCTTCAAATGCCCTCATTCTCACCTTTGTCGTTTGGTTATTTTTTGTACTTATTGTTCCACAAATCGGGGATACTATGGATACCGATAACCAGGTACCTGGTGGATTTTTCAATGCGATACATATTGATCAACCACAGTCAAAAATTATTCTGCAGCAGTTTACGCTTTATGAAACGCTTCGCAACGGAATAGAAGAGACATCTATTACGAAGCATTATGAACGACTCACTTTCGCCCTACTCGGCATCAAAGATATCTACAATGGAAAGTCTCTGGGTTACATATTTCTTGATAAGGTATGGGAAGTTTTATGGCTCCTTGGATTTTTCTTCACCTTCGGAACCATGTCCTTGTATGCCTTTTCGAGAAGCAAGGTACTCCTGCAAAAGGTTGAGTAGGACAATTATTCATGTATTAATTAATAACAGTAACTAA
>DIZR01000098.1:1070-14277 GCA_002429425.1 Patescibacteria group bacterium UBA6023 | reverse complement strand
AATAACAGTAACTAAACATATGAAAAATAACATAACATACGGTATCGTAGGAATTATCGCAATTGTTTTGATCGTAGGATTCGTTTCTTTAAAACAAAGCATCAACTCGAAGTCTGTGTCACATAATACGGTCGCGACAGTGGCAACAAATAATGCGATAAGCCCGATCATCCCAAGTGATCCGGAGGATATCGTACCCGGTACATATCCCAATCTGATAAAGAATCTTGCAACCGCGAGTGGTCTTTTGATTTCTTCTGGTCATGTTGAGAACAATGTCGACGCACAGGGGAGGGTGGTTAATGATCATCTCGAGTTATTGCTCAAGAATACCTCTGCACAAGATATGAGTAATTTTGAGGTGTATTACACGATTACCGATCTTACGACGACAAAGAGTGAGGGGTACTACAAGAAACTGAACGGTTTTGTTTTGAAGAGTGGAGATTCTCAGTCGGTCCACTTTGATGGGAAGAGTGGCGCTTCGCACTTTGGTGTCAATAAGGATGGGCTTTATTTTACATCAAAAAACAAATTACGCTTTAATATTCAAGTGAGCACTCCCGGTTTTCAAATTGCACATCTGGAAATACTCAAAGACGCAGGTGGCGCAGAAATAAAGGATTAGTGTTACGCATGGGTGTATATAGTGCCTATGTGTAAGCTTTGTGGGGATTAGAATGATCCGAAGGGCGACAAGTAGTGATTTGTGGTAAAATATACATATGAAAAAATCAAACATTGCACTCATTGTTCTTGCTCTTATTCTTCTTGGTGGTATTGGCGCATATTTTTGGAGTCAGCGTTCTTCGAGTGTGGTTGCAGTAAATAGTCCGACTGTAGCAGATCAAACAACGACAACTCCACCAGCGGAAGTCGTTCCGGTAAAAACAACGCTTGAGGTGAAACCAGTTAACAAAGAAGAAACAGTCATCGGAAAATCTGTCGAGGGGCGTGATATTACTGCATACCACTATGGGAGTGGTGATAAGGAATTATTATTTGTTGGAGGTATCCATGGTGGATACGAATGGAATACCGTTCTTGTTGCTTATGAGTTGATGGATTATTTGCAGGCGAATCCAACGATTGTTCCTGCGGGTGTGCGTGTGACGGTCATTCCAGTACTCAATCCTGATGGACTCAATAAGACTCTCGGTAAGGATGGTCGTTTTGCAGCAGCGGATGTACCATCACCGATAGCAAAGACGGTGTCCGGTCGCTTTAATGCGAACAACGTTGACCTTAATCGTAATTTTGCTTGTGACTGGCAATCTACCGGTACCTGGCAAAAGACTCCGGTGAGTGGCGGAAGCGCAGCATTTTCTGAGCCGGAAAGTATGGCATTCAAAACATATGTCGAAGCACATAAGTTGAGTGCGGTTGTCGTTTGGTTTAGTTCTGCCGGCGGTGTATTTTCATCAAACTGCCATAAGGATGTTTCGTCGGAGACTGCTGCAATAACAAAGATCTATGCGGATGCATCAGGCTACCCTGCACACAAGGTTTATAATTATTATGAAATAACCGGTGACATGGCAAACTGGCTTGCCAAGAGTAATATTCCGGCGATTAGTGTACTGCTCACAACTCATGACAACGTTGAATGGTCTAAGAATCAAGCGGGCATCGAGGCGCTCCTCAAGCACTACGCAAAATAATGCCGATGTTTTCTTCGAAGCAGATCATTGCCATTGTCCTCACTTTTTCTGTTCTTGGTGGTTTGATGTTTTTCTTTTCTCGTCCTGAAAAGAATGTCGTACCGTTGCCAGTGCCAGTCGTGCGACCTATCGTGCACGTAGTTGAAAAAATTGCGAGACCGGAACATGTGGTCATTGGGAAATCCGTCGAAGGGCGTGATATTACTGCATATACCTATGGGAACGGAATGACACATCTCATGTTTGTTGGGGGTATCCATGGCGGATACGAGTGGAACAGTGTGCTCTTGGCGTATCAATTCATTGATTATTTGAAAGCAAACCCCAACAGCATTCCAAGTAATTTAACGGTAAGCATTATTCCGTCTGCGAATCCCGACGGAGTGTATAAGGTGATCGGCAAAGAGGGACGTTTTACTGTTTCCGATGTGCCAACAGCCACAATGGTAGCCGGGACGGGTCGCTTTAACGCACATGGCGTCGATCTCAATCGCAATTTTGATTGCAAGTGGAAGCCAAAAAGCATGTGGCGGGGAAATGTTGTGAGCGCAGGAACGGGAGCGTTTTCAGAACCAGAAGCTGTTGCGATCAGAGATTTTATTCTTGAAAATAAACCGAAAGCAGTCGTTTTTTGGCATAGTCAGTCCAATGCCGTGTATGCATCGGAGTGCAAAAACGGAATTCTTCCCGAGACTCTTACGATTATGAATGCGTATGCACGCGCGTCGGGATATGCTGCAGTCAAATCTTTTGATGCATATGAAATTTCCGGTGATGCTGAAGGATGGCTTGCTTCAATAAATATCCCCGCAATAACCGTGGAACTTAAAACGCATGAGTCGGTTGAGTGGGAGCGGAACCTCGCTGGCATTATGGCGCTTTTTACGCATTACAAATAGGGATTATTGCACCATGTCCGTGAAGACAACCAACCTTTGGGAATAGCTTAATTGCCCTGGATTCCACGTACCTTCACAGGTAATAAGATTCAGGTGAGCGCCATTGTCATTTGGCGTGAACACATCCGTAGCATCTGCGACAGGGTCATAAAGACGGCTTTCGCGAACCACGAAGGTAATGGATGCTCCTTTGTCGTTTTGTACATATAGCTTGTCTCCCGCGCGCAACTCATGCAAATTTGCAAATACGCCTGGTTTTGTGAGTATTCCTCCATGTATTTGTGCAACATGACCGGTTACTACTGCGCTGCCTTTCTCACCAGGGCGTGCACTTCCCGTGTACCATCCCACATCAATAATGTTGTTTGGTATTTCCATTATATTGTCGGAAGTAAGACCAGTATATTGAAAACTTGCGTCGACGTTGAGTTTTGGAATAGTGAGGCGTACCGGAGAACCATTACTGTTATTTGCAATTACTACGGCTACGCTCGTTGATGCGACTGCTCCGATTACAGCTTTTGTCTCTGGTACAACAACTGATGACTGCATTGCGATGATATTAATTTTTGCTCTTGAAATGGGACCAAAAAATCCGACTGAAGGATTGATATTTACCGATGCTTGCCACGCGCCAAGCGCAGTTCGTGTAAGTGGACCAAAGTAGTCAGTGGGTGTGGAAATTTTCAGGAAATTTCCGGCAATCAAAAATTGCTGTAAAGCTGATACGTCATCTCCGCGAATTCCAAGAGTTAGATTGCGATTGAATAGAGAATCTGTGGTGGGTGAAATATTTTCGGCACTGACGCTACCTCCAATCATGGAAGTACTAAGGAGCAACGAAACGAGGCATATTTTATTTAAAACGTTCATTATAACTATAATATTATGTCATGAATTTCAAAATTACTCCATGTTTAGTCGGAGAGATGGATGTAAAAGTAAAATTGAACCAATATTGTCAAGGTCAGACCTTGACATGTACTTTGCTTTTTTTGTCTGAATGGAGCAAAATACTGAGTAATTGTCGATAAGATATAAAGGTAATAATTTACATACACATGAACTCACAACCATTATCCAAAAAAGAAATAAATGATCAAAAACGCCAAGAAAAATTGGCGATGAAGGAGTCGGCTGTACAAAAACGATACATGAAGAAGATTGCGTTATTGGCTGTTGTCGTAAGCATCTCGGTTGCATCGATTGTCGGAATTACTTGGATCATTGCAACGAATCCTTCTGTTCCTGAATCCGATATTATTACGAGGGACGGTATTCATTGGCACCCGCAACTTGCTATTTATGTGAAGGGAGTAAAACAGGATATTCCACCAAATATTGGCATGGGCGCGTCAGAACAGCCGATACATACCCATGATGATAGCAATCAAGGCATCCTACACTTGGAGTTTGGTGGGCTTGTCCGCAAGCAAGACGTAATGCTTGGTCAATTTTTCAAAACCTGGGGCAAGGACATGCACTCATTCGGCACGAACATGACAATGACCGTGAATGGAAAGGAAAATACTGAATACGAAAATTATGTCATGAAAGAGAATGATAAAATTGAATTACATTTTGAATAAATATATTGCGTCGTATTTGCAGAAAAATTATTAAAGGTTAACTTTAATAAGAGAATCACATAAAACGGCTAAACAATAATAAAGAAGAATTCGTTAGCGAAGAATTTTGTGGTGAATATAATATGTTGAACATATTTATCACACTAAGCACATAGTATCCTCAAATATTACTCCACCATTTTCAAGCGCGCGATCGACAATTGGATGGGTATCGACGTTGTAGAAATAGATGCGATAAGATAAGATTTTGCTATGCAAATAAAGAAAAAAAGTGTGCGCTTGAGTGCGCATATCATCCCGGAGCGATATCGTATATTACTTAAGCCAGATCTTGAGGCGTTTGTTTTTGAGGGGGAGGAGACAATTACGCTCATGCTTAATAAGGAGGTCAAAAAGATAACGCTTCATTCAAAAGATATTGAGATCGTGAGCGCGCTTGTGCTGGTGAACAAGGAGAAGATATTTGCACTCAATATTTCATATGAAGATGAGGAGGAAACTGCAACATTTACGTTCCCCAAAATTCTCAGCAAAGGGAAAGTCAAACTGATGCTCGTGTTTCGTGGTGTGCTCAATGATAAGATGCGGGGATTTTATCGTAGTCGATACGAAGTAGGAGGTAAGACGTATCATATGGCAACTACTCAGTTTGAAGCAACCGATGCACGGCGCGCATTTCCCTGTTTTGATGAACCCGCAGCGAAAGCTATCTTTGAGGTAAAGCTTATCGTCCCCAATAAAAGTACTGCACTTTCAAATACAACACCAACCATAATTCGTGAGCATGAGGCTGGTTATAATATCGTCGAATTTGCACCAACACCTATCATGTCGACATATCTTCTCGCATTTATTGTCGGCGATTTTGAATATGTGGAGCGGAAGACAAAGGAAGGCGTATTGGTACGCGTGTTTACGACGCCAGGGAAAAAGCATCAAGCTCAGTTTGCACTTGATTGTGCAGTAGAAACACTTTCATATTTTACAAAGTATTTTGATATTCCGTATCCAATGCCTGTACTTGATATGATTGCGATTCCTGATTTTGCAAGTGGAGCGATGGAAAATTGGGGTATCGTCACGTATCGCGAGTCTGCGCTACTGGTTGATCCGGATAATTCTTCTGCTGCAACACGACAGTGGGTTGCACTTGTTGTCGCGCACGAACTCTCTCATCAGTGGTTCGGGAATTTAGTGACGATGGAGTGGTGGACACACTTATGGCTCAATGAAGGATTTGCTTCATACATTGAATATCTTGCCGTTGATCATATGTTTCCTTCGTGGAACATGTGGACTGAGTTCGTAACGAGTGATCTTGGTACTGCCCTTAATCTTGACGCACTCAAGCATACTCACCCGATTGAGGTAGAGGTTCATCACCCGAGTGAAATTAGCGAGATATTTGATGCAGTAAGTTATGCAAAGGGTGCAAGCGTCATCCGCATGCTCGCTGACTATCTTGGTGAAAAAAATTTTCGTGATGGGTTGCGATACTATTTAAAAAAACATAGTTACAAAAACACCTCGACCGTGCATTTGTGGGAAGCGTTCGAGAAAGTTTCACAAAAGCCAGTTGCTCGTATGATGCGGGAATGGACGAAGAAGTCTGGGCATCCGGTACTTTCTGTTTTAAAAAAAGGAAATAATATTGAGATTGAACAATCACGATTTTTCTTGAGTGCACTTTCGGGGGCTGAATTAAGAGATGGGACGGTATGGAGTATTCCCGTAAGCTTCAAAACAGACTTTCATCCAATGGTACAAAAAATATTTATTGATAAAAAACGCACATCCACTCCCTTTCTTGAAAAAAGTACGTGGATAAAATTCAATATAGGTGAGAAGGGGGTATTTAGAACAAAATATTCTTCAGAGCTTTTGATGGCGCTCAAGTATCCAATTCTTAGCAAAGAACTTGGTGTAATCGATCGCATCGGACTTCTTCGTGATGGGTTTGACCTTGCCTATGCGGGAGATATGAGTGTGATTGATGTACTTGAATTTATTACTGCATATAAAAATGAAACAGATTACTCCGTCTGGAGGGAACTCGCCCATGGTTTGGGAGTTATTGACGCACTGGTAAGTCATGAGAAAAGTAGTATATTTTTCCAGCAATTTGCGCGAGATCTGTTCATTCCAATGGTGAAACATGTCGGATGGAAAAAGAAAAAGGGGGAGGGACATACTGATACATTCATGCGAAGTCTCATCCTTGCTAATGCCGGAAGATATGGCGATAAAGATACGATTACTCGTGCACGAAAGCTCTTTTATACTATTCATAAAGGAAAAAATCCAATTCCTCCTGATTTACGTGCTGTTGTGTATGGTCTCGTTGCACAGTACGGTGGAAAGGCTGAGTTTGCACTTCTCTTGCAGATGTATAATACCGTGACGCTATCGGAGGAAAAGAATAGGATCGGAGTTGCCCTTGCGAGTTTTAAGGATGAGGTGTTGTTAAAAAAGGTACTTGATTTTTCCTTATCTCTGGAAGTGCGATCTCAGGATACGTGGCGCATTATCGGAACGGTACTCACCAACACGTGTGGTCGAGAGCTTGGGTGGAAATTTCTTAAACAAAAATGGCCCGTCTTTCTTGAACGGTATGGAGCGCAAAAAGATCTTGCTTATATAATCTCGCCACTTGGGTCTCATGTAACAAATCGCGCTGCGGATGATATTGAGAAATTCTTCAAAAAAAATCCTACCCCAGGTGCGGAAAGGGCACTTCAGCAGGCGCTTGAACGCATTCGCGCAAAAGCAGCGTGGCGTGCACGTGATAAAATAAAACTTGCAACATGGTTGAGAAAAAGAAAGAAGTGAGCTATGAAAATTTTTTATACGCAATACTTTCCATCCTCAAATATCACCACACCATCGGCAAGGACGCGGTCAACGACGGGGAAGACATCGACGTGGAATTTTGTTTTGTGCGTAGTGATATCCGGTTTCTTGTAGACGCTGTGCTTTTCACCGAGTGAAAGGTGGAGTCCCAAGATGCGCTCGAATGCGGTAATGTCTTGTAAGTAGCGCTCGCGAGTGATTGCGCGATTGAGTCCAAAACCAAGCTCGCGAATGAGCGGGCGCTCATATTCTTTGATGACCCCAAGAATATCGACAAATGACTTTGGTGCGTTATCGGCCCAATTAGTAACCTGTCCCTCCTTCACATCAACACGAAACGGTTCGTGCATGCTGGTGAGAAAGTCACCGCCAGCAAACGCGTAGATCATAAAAGAGCCATTCATCTGTAGAAAGTCCTTGCTCTCCGTAAAGACTTCGCCGATGGGGAATGTGCCACCAATATTTTCCATGCCAGTATAATCACCAATATTTAATTTTGGCGATTCAACACCTCCAGTGATGGTGAGTACTGTTTCAGCACTCTCGATGCGAATTTCATTCACTGTTTCGAGTTTTGCCTTGAGTCTTGGTCCGATACCACGATACCAGTTGATATCATATTCGAGCGCGTTCACATAGACATCCCAGACATCCTCGGTATTGCGATGAAGGTGGACATGCTCTATTACTTTTAATTTTTTTTGAAAAAGGTGGAGACGAATACGAAATGCATCGAGTAAAAAATTTGATGATTGAATGAGTATCACTAAATCACTTTGTTGCATTGCATTTATTGCGTCCATGACTTCTTCCTTGCTTGCGGAATCGAAGTTTATGAAGTGCGCATCGGGAAGCGTCGCGCGATAGGCCGCCGTGAGGATATTCGTGAGCCCGTAGCGCGTATCATACACGACCAATACTTTTTCGCTCGGTTTATGCTCTATTGCGAGATAGATGATGTCACTGACATTTTTTGTCGCACGTGCGATGAGGTCTTCATTCATATTGAGAGCCTAGCCTAAATATGGAAAAATTGAAAGTTTCGATGGGTGCGGTAGAGTAGCATTTGATATAATAGCATTATGCATAAAAAATATATCGCATATCTAAAAAATAATCCTGAAGGGTATTGGTTCAAGAGGAAACTGTATGGATGGGGCTGGACACCTGCCCGGTGGCAAGGGTGGATGGTGCTTCTCGTATATATAGTAATAAATATTTATGTATTCAAAAGGATAGCTATGAATTCTTACTCAGAGGGTGATACGCTCGTAGGTTTCGTGTTGCCGTTCCTTGCTTCGACGTCGCTACTATTTATCCTTACGTATTTAAAGGGAGAAAAGCCAAAATGGCAGTGGGGAATACCAAAAGAAAAGACAGACTTCGTGAGCTGAATTTATTTAACATTTCTTGAGATATAATTTACGTATCTAATTTTTTACACTCTTTATGCGATTTTTACTTCGGTCAAAAATTCATCGTGCAACTGTTACCGAGGCAAACCTTGATTATGTCGGGAGTGTGACGATTGACTCCAAACTTCTCGAACATGTTGGACTCATGGAAGGAGAAAAGGTGCTTGTGACAAGCGTAACTTCCGGAGCACGTCTTGAAACATATATTATTGCTGGTGAGGCGGAATCGGGAGTTGTATGTATGAATGGACCAACTGCACATCTTATCAAGGAAGGTGAGGTGGTGGTCATTATGGGCTTTGAGCTTGCCGATGCACCAATTGAACAAAAAGTAATTCTCGTCGATATACACAATCATTTTGTTCATTATCTTTAAAAAAATACACACGTTTCGCGTGTGTCGTTTTGGGGTCAGCTCATATTTTGACTCGATTGCCCATCTCCTCGCTCACTAAATTGATGTGGAAAGAGTTTTGGATCAAACAGAGAAATAATTTTTATTTCCGCATTCATCCCTTCGTCTGGGCCAGTTCGTGCGTACCAGTAGGGATGAGATCCACTGAGCATTTCAATCCAGCCACTTGAATGCAATTTTTGCCTCGCTGCAACAACCGTGAGTGGTCCATAATTTTTTCCGCGAAGTCCGCTTGTGCTGTGAGTAATGGTAATATATGCAAGCTCCTGGTTCATGTGGCACCTTTTCTGTGGGAGTAGAACGGATATGTCTTTTCCATGTTTAGCATATCTATCTAATTATGTAAATTATTACGTATAATATTTTATTTTCCGGATGAATTACTTTAAAAAATCCGAAGTGGAGGAAAATATATTATCCAATAATTCGCCACAGTGCAACAGTGGCAATGAGCGACCAAATGACATTTACAACGGTTGACTGGTACGCACGTTTTACGTAGGTAAGTATTCCGAGTGCAATACCACCAGTAAAATTAAGAAGCTGATACGATAATCCGTCTGAAGCTAGGTATCCAAAACTATTTGCAAAATATGCAATGGTGATTGCAAATGCCCCATACCATCCGACAAATTCAATGAGATATTTTTTTGTTGATTCTCGTAGTTCGTGTTGTTGGGGATTATTCATGAGGATACGATTGATGATGATTATTGCACAAATGTTATTACGATATCAGGATTATGTGATCCTGCAAAGAGGTTCATTTTGAAGAATTTTGACATTTATGCATTTATGTAGTAGTGTGTGCATTGGTTTGTTCGTTGAACAGTTTGTTGTTTTTGTGCAGCACTATTGAAGAAGGAGATATAAATGAATTTTTCCGAACGTGATCGTCGAACGGGTAAGCCTTTGCTGGCAATTATTCTTGCTGGTGGGAGGGGGACGCGACTCCGTGTGCTTACGGAGGGACGTTGTAAACCTGAGGTACCGGTTGGAAAGAATCGATTTATTGATTTTGCGCTCGCCAATGTGGTGAATTCGCAGATCGTGAATCATACAATGATTCTCACGCAGTATATGCAACAGGGGCTTGTTGACCATCTTGGGCGTTTTCAGTTGAATGCACCACTATGGGGAAAATCGATCGACGTCGTCCCAGCTCAACAGCGCCTCGGTGATCAAACGTGGTATTTAGGGAGCGCAAATGCGATTCACCAGAATAATGAATCGATCAGGCGTGATCCTGCCGATACTGTGGTGATTCTTGCCGCCGATCATCTCTACAAGCTTGATATTCGACAGTTTCTTGCGTATCACATTGAGAAGAAATCGAACTTCACCGTGTGTGGTATGGTGATGCCCGTTCATGAAGCGGCGGGAAATTTTGGCGTTATGAAGCTCGATGTATCGGAACGGATAATCGGGTTTGAAGAAAAACCCGCGAATCCGAAGTCTCTTCCAGGAAGGGATGGCATGTGCTTTGCTTCAATGGGCATTTATATTGTCGACAAGGAATTTCTTCTCAAGCTACTCGAGGAAGATCACTTTCATCCTGGCTCAGAACATGATTTTGGAAAGGATATTGTTCCACGTCTATGCAAAAGAAATGCTGCAATTTATGGATATGATTTTAATGAGAATTTTGTACCCGGTGAAGTCCGTTTTGTGGATGGCACTGAAACCCCCGTGCACTACTGGCGAGATGTTGGGAAGATTGATGCGTATTGGCAGGCAGTAATGGATCTCGTCGAAATTGATCCTCTGCTCAATGTTTATAATACGATGTGGCCAGTACCGACTGCATGGGATATGCTCCCACAAGCAAAGGTCATATTTCCCGATCGCGAACGGTACATCCGTGAATTTGCGGTTACGAATGGGTGCGCATTTTTACCCGATGCAATCTTTGGTGGTGGGTGCATTTTTGACAGTCCAAAAAATTTTTGCAAAGCAGTATTCGGTCGTTCGATTCGAACGGAGTTTGGTGTCGACCTCAAACAGACAATTGTATTTGATAATGTACACATTGGGGCATATACATCAATTACGCATACAATTGTTGAGGAAGGCGTTATGGTTCCTGGTGGTGTGCGTGTTGGATACGATCTTGCAGAGGATGAGGCGAATGGTGTTTATGTTGATGAGGAACACGACCCTAGTGCTCCACATCCACCGATTCGCGTGATCACCAAGCAAACTCACTGGAAGCATTCAAAATAGGAATGTTTTTTCTCCGCAGTCCGTAAGGGCTGCGTTTTTATTTACAAAAAAGTATTTCATCTCTTTTAAAAAATTTTATCAAATAAATGATGGTATGTGTGGTAAAATAACAAGATGCGTGATACAAAAAAATC
Source organism: Patescibacteria group bacterium UBA6023 (assembly GCA_002429425.1). Taxonomy (GTDB): domain Bacteria; phylum Patescibacteriota; class Minisyncoccia; order Phycocordibacterales; family UBA6899; genus MHLP01. The sequence continues at coordinate 3,091 of DIZR01000098.1, read as the reverse complement.
TACAGTACAAGGATGGCATATATTGTGGAAATATTTGTCAGTGTATCGAAGTGAGCTCACACTCCTCTCCGTGCTTGGTGTTTTTTCTGCGATCGCGAATGGTTCAGTGCCGTATGTGATGGGTAAATTTTTGGATGCTATTTTAAATTCACACACGGTCTTTGTGGGTACATTCTTTGCCATGCCTCTGTGGGGTCTGCTTCTCTCGATATGGGGTCTTGCTCAATTAGTAGCCATCGGTACAGACTGGACGAATGATAAGTTGGCGAACAAGATTTCCACAAAATTATACGTTGACTATTGGGTGAGGGCACAAACAATTTTACTTGCACTTCCTCTTTCTTTTCATAAAAACTCAAAACCCGGAGAGATTTTTAGTGCATGCAATAGGGCGGCAAATGGACTCGACTCTATTGCGGGGAATATTATTATTTATCTTGCTCCACAATTTTTAAGCATTACTATTGGGATAGGTTTTGCTTTTTTTATGAATACCAACCTTGCAGTTATTCTTTTGTTGGGAATCATGGTCTATATAGTAGTACTTTTTCGGATGATTCCAGAGGCGATACCTTTGCAGCGCCTCATGCATAAAGCATGGGGGAAAAGTTTTGCCGAAATGGATCAATCTTCCAGTAATATTGTTTCCGTAAAGCAATTTGGGAATGAAGCGTATCAGAAAAATAAAATTCAAGCCAAATTTAATCAAGCATTGAGATTTAATACGTTAATTAACGTCATTTGGTCGAATATTGGATTTTCTCAACGTGTCATTGTTGTCATTACTCAGGTTGTGATATTCATATCATCGGTGTATCTCATCCAAGCAGGAACAATGACGATTGGTGAACTTTTGGCGTTCAATGGATACGCAGCCCTTGTATTTGGTCCATTTGTGGTACTTGGACGTAATTGGCAGACGCTCCAGAATGGTCTTGTTGCGCTCGAGCGCGCAGAGAAAATATTGACTGAAAAACCTGAGGATTATTTACCTGTTGGCGCCGTGAAAAATTTCACATTCAATGGTGCAATAAAATTTGAACATGTTTCGTTTGGATATAAGAGGACTCAGAAAGTACTTGATGGAGTGAGTTTTGAAACGAAACCGGGAGATATGGTTGCATTGGTTGGCGAGTCCGGTGCGGGAAAGTCGACGCTCATTGATCTTATTTCCGGTTATTATTTCCCCACCGCAGGACGTGTGATGATTGATGGACATTCGACGAAAAAAATCGACCTGAAGTTTCTCCGCAAAAATATAGCCATTGTGCCACAAGAGGTCGCTCTTTTTCACGATACGGTGAAGATGAATATCGCATATGGTTCTTCGGGCGCAAAAGATTCAGCAATAATACACGCAGCGTCGATAGCGCATGCGGATAAATTTATCGAGGGCTTTCCTAAGAAATATGAGCAGGTGGTGGGAGAGCGTGGGGTCAAGCTGTCGGTTGGACAGAAGCAACGTATTGCAATTGCACGTGCAGTTCTGCGTAATCCGAAAATTCTCATTCTTGATGAGCCAACGAGTGCGCTTGATAGTGAGACGGAAAAATTTGTGACCGAAGCTCTCGATCGTGTAATGGAGGGACGCACAACGTTCGTCATTGCGCATCGCTTAAGCACGGTGCGCCGCGCAGACAAAATTCTCGTCCTCGAAGGTGGTACAATTATCGAGTCGGGTACCCATGATGAATTGATGCAGATCCCCGGTGGGAGTTATCGCCATCGCTACGAACTCCACGTGGGATTGATATAATGATAAAATAAAGAAGTATATGCGCACTTTACTTTTCAGATCATGCACTACGTTACTATTTGTGGTTTATTCATAGATGAATAGTGTATAATTTAAATAGATTATTGTTGCGATAAATCTCACGTACAGATAATTTCTTATTCCATTTTTTATACATATATGCAATCACGCACACTGTACGTTTTTATTGCCATTATCGTTATTACTGCTTCAATGGCCTTCTTTCTTCTACGGGAGAGAATAAACATTATGACCACTACCACGG
>DIZR01000098.1:0-930 GCA_002429425.1 Patescibacteria group bacterium UBA6023 | reverse complement strand
TATCCACCACCGCTTCACGCGATTATGTAATTGATGTGTTGTATCAAGGTACACCATTTATTCCCTTTATTGATGGGCTCAAGGATGGACTTACTGCGTACATTACTACCAAAGATAATGTCCATGTTATATATAACTTAACTGATGTTGCTGGAGACGGACAAGCGCCTTTTGATACTGCGGTAGCAAAGATCATGCAAGTAAAGAGTCCCGACATGTTCTTCGTTGTTGGTCCCAATGCAGTCATTGCTGCAATGAATGCGACGAAGGGAACAAGCATTCCCATTGTCTATGGAATCGGAGGAAATGCGGTTGACTTGAAGTTTGTTGCAAGTATGCAAAGTTCCGGAAACAATGTGACGGGTATTACGTGGCGTGCATATGAGCTTTCCGGTAAGCGTCTTGAAATGCTTAAGCGCATTGTTCCAAGCATAAAGACCGTTGTTGTGTTTGGGAAGAAAGATAGCTCGGCACTTAGGACAAATATAAAATTTGTTGACGAATCTGCGCGGATTACTGGGCTCAGAATCACCTACAAGTTGGTTGATACGACAGGAGAATTTGTCACCGCACTTGCAACAATTGATAGGAAAAAATTTGATGCCATCAGCTACATGAATGATCCTTTCTTCGTGAAGAATACCGACATATTTCTTAAGGCCATTGCAGAGAAGAATATGCCGTCCATTTTCCACGATGGAGTGTTTGCGCGTGAGGGGGTACTTGCAAGCTATGGGGCGGAATATAAGCCCACAGGATATCAGGTCAGTCGCTTGGTTAAAAAGATCATTGTTGATCATGAATTACCGACAAATATTCCAAGCGAGGGTGCGACAAAACTTACTTTTGTAATCAATGCGGGAACTGCAAAGAAACTTGGCCTTACTATTCCCGATGAAATACTTACTATTGCTGATGAGATCATTCCCT
>DIZR01000026.1:7303-7702 GCA_002429425.1 Patescibacteria group bacterium UBA6023 | reverse complement strand
GGCATATACTGATCACACCATCGACCAAATGCATACGATTGAACCTGCACTTGCGGAGTCGCTTGAAAAAACCGGGGCGCACATTGAACGCGCACCGCTTCCACGAATATTTGCACTCTATTTTAATCAAAACCAACAACCCATATTTGCTGAGAAGGCAGTACGTAAAGCACTTGCTACTGCTATCGACAAAGACGATATTGTAAACAAAGTATTGTTGGGGTATGGACGCACAATAGATAGCCCCCTTCCATTTAGTTCCACTGAAACAGATAATATCAGTACGAGTACGCCGGAAAGTCGTATCGTGGATGCGCAAAACATATTAGCAAAAGCAGGCTGGGCTCCAAATGCACTGGGTATCCAGGAAAAGACTGATAAAAAGAAAAAAATTGTTTC
>DIZR01000026.1:608-7232 GCA_002429425.1 Patescibacteria group bacterium UBA6023 | reverse complement strand
ATCGGTGCACATGTAACAATACGCACCTTTGAATCTTCATCATTTACTACGGAAATACTTTCACCACGAAAATATGATGTCCTCTTTTATGGACAAATTCTCGGACGTACGCCTGACCCATTCCCCTACTGGCACTCATCGGAACGCAATGCACCAGGACTCAATGTTGCACTTTATATCAACAAAAAAGTAGACAAATTACTCGAGGATGCCCGCAAAGAAAAAGATGATACACATCGCGCCGACTTGCTCTCACAATTTGCTGCAGAAATAAAAAATGATACTCCTGCAATATTCATTTACAGCCCAGACTTTCTTTATGCAACATCAAACAATATACACGGAATACATATCGGACTAATTACCACCGAATCAGAACGCTTTCTTGGTATTGAAAATTGGTACATACAAAGCGAACATGTTTGGAAGTGGTTTAGTGATAGAATGGTACGCCCCAATTAATTAAAAAATTATTTACTCATATCAATTAATAGAGAATTATGAACGAAAGAAACGATAGTCAAGGAGGAACATCGGCAGACAAACCGCACGGGCGACCGCAAACAACACTACGTACCACGGGCATCCAGAGTTATGTACGACCAGGTGGTGAACAAACGCAAGGAGGGCGACCAGTATCAAGAACAAGCCAAGGAAAATCTACGCCGACACAAGGTGAGCGACCCATTCGTGCCACACCATCACGTGATGCGTTGCGCCGTACAACCAAACCTGCAGGGCGAAACATGGGTGCCGCAGGAAAACACTACGACGACACGCGACATACCGTAGAAAATGATCGCGAATTACGCAAGGTAAGTGCTGAGAAAAAAGTTACCATCCCCCCACTCGCCGAAGGAGATGTTCGTGTGATCATCTTCGGAGGAGTAGAAGAGATCGGACGAAACATGGCCGCAATAGAATTTGGAAATGATATTATCATCGTCGACTGTGGATTTATGTTTAAAGATGAGGACACCCCGGGAATCGATTATATTTTGCCGAACACGCAGTATCTCCAAGACCGCAAAGAGAAAATTCGTGGAATATTCATTACTCATGGACATCTTGACCACATCGGAGGCCTTCCATACATTCTTCCACTTCTTGGTAATCCACCCATCTATGCCCGTAATCTTACTGCGCTACTCATGCAAAAACGTCACGATGAGTTTCCCAACCTCGCACCGATGGATTTGAAAATCGTTGAAACGGACGATCGAATCTCGTTCCCTGAACTTGCTGTGAGATTTTTTAAAGTCACACACACTATTCCTGATGCGATGGGTGTTATCATTGAAACTCCATATGGTTCAATAGTGCACACGGGTGACCTTAAACTTGATCATGAAGCTGGAGTACCAACTCCCGATGAACTGAAGGCATACAAGAAATTTGGTACTGAAAAAGTATTACTCCTCATGGCAGATTCAACAAACTGTCAAAAGCCGGGATTTTCTATTCCAGAACCAATTGTTCATGAAACAATTGAAAAACTCATTAAGGAGGCACGCGGACGTGTCATCGTTGCCACATTTTCATCACTCCTCGAGCGTCTTATAAAAATTATTGAGTTTGCTGATAAGCACAATCGCAAAGTCGTCATTGACGGACGAAGTATGAAAACAAACATCGAGCTCGCGCAAAAAGCAAAACTCTTTGAATACAAAAAAGGTACGGTTATCCCAATTGAGGAAATGGGAAATTTTCCGCCTGAGCGCATTGTCATGCTTGTTACTGGTGCACAAGGAGACCCCTTTGCAGTACTCATGCGTGCGGCACAAAAAAAGCATAAGCATATCAAGATCGGTGAAGGCGATATGGTGCTTTTCTCATCATCGGTTGTTCCTGGAAATGAGCGCGCAGTCCAGAAATTAAAAGACCTACTCTCGCGACAAGGTGGACGCATTGTTCACTACGAGACATCAGATGTACATTCATCAGGACATTCATACCGCGATGAAACGATGTGGATTATTTCAAAAATTAATCCAAAATTCTTCATCCCTCTTCATGGTTATCATTACATGCTCCGTTCTCACGTCGATATTGCACAAGCAACCGGTATTCCAAAAGAGAACAACATCATCGCCGATAACGGCTCGATTATTGAAATTCGTGAGAAAGGGGAAAAAATGGTAAAACTTACTGTTTCCGCGCCAAAGGAAAATATCATGGTTGATGGATTTGCTATCGGGAATCTCCAGGAAGTTGTACTTCGCGACAGACAAATGCTCGCCGAAGACGGTATCGTTGTTATCGTCGCAACTGTCGACATGCATACCGGAAAACTCATGAAGTCTCCTGATATCATCGCGCGTGGATTTGTTTATGTTCGTGAATCCCAGGAATTGCTCAATCAAGCACGTCTTATTATAAAGAAAACAGTTGAAGATGCGTGTAGTCGGGACATGAAAAGTGTGAACTTCGAATACGTCAAAGAGGACGTTCGTGATGAAGTAGGTAAATTCCTTTTTCAAGCAACACAAAAGCAGCCAATGGTCATACCGGTACTTCTCGGAATCTAATCCAAGAACTGATAAAACTGGCACATTTCTTCGTTATGCCTCACAAAATATCACTCGTCGTACATTGAAGTACGTCTTACAATATTTTGTTTGCATGCCTCGAACTGTCCTCAGTTTCTCAGTTCCTGTATTTATCAGAAAAATGCACACAAATGTGCATTTTTTTGTATAATGGAGGAATGCTTTCAAAACTTCAGCGCTCACTCAAATCGACCCGTGCAGCATTCATCGTGTTGTCGCTTATGCTTTTTTTCCTATCGATCCAAGTATCACTCACAATATATATCGACTCATCATTTTTAAAATCAACAATTAGTCATTCCTCGCTATCCAAAACCTTTCTCTGGGAAAATCCTGATAACATGGTCGGTGTCGTATATACGCTCGCATCGCTCCTCACAATCCTCGCACTACTCTACTCCCCCGTCGCATTACGACGATATGGAAATTATCGATGGTCACTTTCCATCCTCATTCTCCACACCATCATCCTTTTGAGCCTCGCATCTTCAACGAGTGCATGGCTCATTTTGCCATTCTTTATTACCAGTAGTGCGCTTCTGTCTGTGCTCTATTTTAATTTTGATATTTTTCTTGAACGCTATTCGGTCGACGAGGAAACTGGGCGCATACGTGGACTTTTCATGACCATTGCTTCAGTCGCATGGCTTCTCCCTCCAATGTTCGCGGGAAACCTTGTCGAACATCATGGATTTCAATCAGTTTATTTTATTGGTGCAATCATATTGTTTCCTGTCATTTTTTTAATGATTCGTTATTTATCTGATTTTAAGGATTTGGCATATGAAGATTCACCGCTATTTCTCCCTAAAGATACAAATAAAAAACATCCGGGAATCATCAGTGCGCTTTGGATGAATTTTTTTCTGCAATTTTTTTATGCGTGGATAGTTATTTATTCACCCATATATTTCCATGAAAATCTTGCGGTGTCATATGGTGATTTTGGACTCATGCTTTCAATCGCACTTATTGCTTTCGTACTCATTCCACTACCAGTAGGGTGGTTAGCTGATAAGATACTCGGGGAAAAGGAGCTTTTTATTGTCGGTTTTCTTGTCATGGGAATATCTGTTGTACTATTTCCAATACTTGCAAAGGGTACTTTTGTTTTTTGGCATTGGGCATTATTACTTTTTGTTGGTCGCATCGGTGCATCGTGCGTTGAAACGATGTCTGAAACTTATTTCTTTAAACAAATAGACGGGAGTGCGGCGGGATACATTGGACACTTTCGGCGGATGCGCCCCATTGCGTACATTATCGCACCAATGACCGCTTCCTCGCTGTTATCGGCAGGCATCATTACCCTTCCGGAACTTTTTCCTATTCTCGGGGGTGTGATGCTTCTTGCCGCAGGAACAGCACTGACGTTAAAAGACACGAAATAGTACATAAAAAAAATCACCCGATATTTCAGGTGATTTGCATACATACTTATTCAGGAGGTTTTTGTTCTTTAGGGATGTCCAACCTAGGAGTCCCGTGGGTCTGTTGCAAGAATAAGCGGAACTTCCCCAACAACGTGAATCGCCATTCCTTTTATGCAAGTTCCACACTCATTTGAGGGTGGCGGAATATCACCATTGAAACGATACTCCTCCATCGCACTCTTAATTGCCGCATGAGTACTTTCCGCATCAGCGATTCTATCAGAGACTCGCCTACCTGAACCTCGTGGATCAAGCACCATGTTCGTCAGTGCAAGAAAAAAGCGACTCGTTATCAAAAATGATGCATTTTTTACCATCATGATAATCCCAAAAAGTGTCACGGCTGCGTGCATTTGCCAAAGAATATTTGGAAAATAATTCAAGGTTTGTCCACCAAAGAAATGTGCGTAATTATAGACATAATATCCCAAAAAAATTATCTGAGACATCACTACGGTTTGTTGAATCAAACCACGTCTGGGAAGAAAACATAATTTCGCTATAGCAAAAATATTTTTCACAATAGCGGGATCATCACTATCCCTGAATGGTTTTTCTATATCGAGTTTTTGCTGTAACTCTCCAAGACTTCCTTTTGTGAGATCATACCCATATGTTGCCGCAAGCTTCTCAAGGTACACCTCGGTGCTTCTGCGTACTGTTCCAATAAGTCCATAATACGTTGCAAATATGACAACGGAAACAATGAATCCCCAGTAGATTGGGTATATCATCGGGTCATATGCGTAAGGTGCACAAATAAGCACGGCGGCAACGATCCATAACTGCGCAATCGGACGGAGAATTGCATCGGCAATCAGGAGTCGTTCACGCATTTTCAGAATGTTAAACAATCTGCCCTTTAATTCGATAACGCGTGGGTCAATTTTAGTTTTTTCCACAACATACCTCCGTTTGGATATTTGAAATTACTTCTGTACTCAGCCTATTTGACAAAAATACTACTGTCAAGCAACGCGCATATAAAAAACCCTTCAAAAATATGAAGGGTTTATATATGTTCAAACATATGAGCAAGAAGATTTTTTACAAATACTGCAGTAACGGGATTTCCGTTTTCATATATTTCAAAATCAGGATTGTATTCCATAATTTCCAACTGGCGAAGCTTTGTGCTTTTTCTCACCATATCGGCAATAAGAAATGCTTGGTGTGGATTCATGCCATTTTTACTCTGAAAAGATACCGCGGGAGCAAAATCTTTTTTCATTGCATCAAGGTCAAAGGTGACAACAAGTTCATCAATCTGATCGAGTAATTGCAGAAGCGGACGAATGAACATCGCTTCTCCATTATCATGAATATCCTTCATCGAAACAGTTCGTACATTATGTAATTCGAGCAACGCACGCTCTTCCGGTTCACAGTCACTTTCTCCAGCTCCAATATGCAACACAAGGTGCGGATCAAAACTCAGACGCTTTTTTTGTAAGGTATCATGAACATCACCACCATAGCATCCGAGCATTGTTTCTCCACTCCCCAATGCATATGCAAGCGGTAAACCATTTGCAAAATGTGACGCAGTGGTGAGCTCAGTATGTGCATCATAATGTGCATCGATCCACAATAACCCAACTTTACGTTCTCCACGAACGGATGGTTCAAGAAACTGCGGTAATGTTCCAAGAGAGATGGAGTGATCTCCGCCAATAACAAGTGGGAAATTCCCCACTCGATGACATGCGAACACTTTCGCTCCCGCAAGTTTTGCCACCTCATACACCCTACGCTCCGAATAAATTTTCCCGCGTAATTCCGGGGTTGGCACAAATATCTCCGGAAACGAAGATTTTTGTTCAAGATTGCAATAGTTTGTCTGATATCCAAGTGAATGCAGGCATGAAAGTAACCCGTAGGTCATGAGAGCATCTGGCCCCCCTGCCGATCCTTGTATTCGGCCACCAAGCGCAAAGGGGACTCCAATCACTTCAATCATCCTATTCATAAATATTTTTCCTCGAAAAACAAATCTCCGTTTATCCTAGCAGATATATCCCTCCTTGCAATCATGGAGTGGTAATACAAAGATTGTACGCATCAGTGAGTATATTATAGTCTGCAATTTGCTTTTTTGCAGTTGCAACGAGATTATTATACAGCGCAACTATTGTATTGTAATCATTCACCTTTGCATTATATGCATCGATACTTAAACCTGCAGTATTTATTTCGATCTTGAGATTCGCGAGCGTAACTTCCAGCGCATTTATTTGTTCTTGGGAAATGGTAATTTTTTGTTTTAACAGAGCATCCGGGGTTGGGCAATCTGACATCGGTCGCCCAAATTCCTGTACTACAAACCAAACATTTCTTCCATTGTATGCCCCTATAATCGCGGCAACTCCTAGCTCGGTGTAACTTTTGTTTAAAATATTTGCACGATGCCCCGGAGAATTCATCCAACCCGTGACTACTTCCTGGCTTGAAACAAAATCCCCTAAAGCAAGATTTTCGCCAACATTCAGATATGCGTACCCATATCGCTCGGTAAGCATGACGATGTCGATCCCCGAAGGTGACACGTGCGCAAAATACTGATTATCGATCATATCTCGAGCCTTAGCTTCTGCCATCGCAGCAAGACGTGTATTAAATGTAAGTACTCGCAGACCTTGCTG
>DIZR01000026.1:0-591 GCA_002429425.1 Patescibacteria group bacterium UBA6023 | reverse complement strand
CGCAAGAATATCGCGTTGATTCAGCGCACCGACACCAGACGGAATACTTAGATCATTTTGCGAATCAGACGAAGATGTTGCCGTCGTTGTTGCATTCACCAGCACAAGAGGTGGCATGACTAATGTGGAAGGAGGTGGCGGAGATTTTGTTACAATGAGTGGTGTGGCTGTCTGGATAGTCTTTTTTATCGGGAATGCTTCGGTGACTACTGTACGTATTTCATTATTTTGTTTTTTTAATACTGGGGTGGTGCCAATTTGACCATTCTTCGGAAGTGCCTCGGGACTACTTGACGCGACAGGAATGACCGTTCCGATAGAAGGCGTTCGGATTGCTACAATGCTATTATTGTGTGAATCTTCTGATTTAGTATCAAAAGATAGGAATTGTTTCGGGAGCAAGGTTGAAAAACCAACAAATATGATAAGAAAAATTCCAGTAAGTATTCCTATGAATAAAAATATTTTTTGCATAAAAAACTATTCTATCATTTGACTGACTGCATCACCGATATCCTTATCGAGATATACCGCCCCACGAGGAAGTATGTTGATAATACTTCCTGGATATGTGGCAAGATCGTCATTAAT
>DIZR01000073.1:4413-5367 GCA_002429425.1 Patescibacteria group bacterium UBA6023 | reverse complement strand
CGTTTGAACCATGTGTGTTGGCGCTTTGCATAACGAATGATTTCAGATTCGAGTTGTACGAGCATTTCATCTTTGGTAATTGTTTTGCGAAGGTAACGTGCAAGATAGCGATATTCAAGCCCGAGATCCTCCATGCGTTTCCATGTTAATCCTTTTTCATGAAGATTTTTCACTTCGGTGACCATACCACCCTTCATGCGCTTGAGCAGTCGAGAGTGGATACGCTCCTTCAGTGCTTCCATTGGAACTTCTATTCCAATAAAAAGTGAAATATATGAGGAATTATAGATACGATCGGGAACGTTCCCAAGTGCTTCTGCTATTTCGATTGCGCGCACAAGTCGACGGGGATTATGTACATCGATACTTTCCGCACGGTTTGGGTCTTTTTGGTTAAGTATTTCATAAAGATTCGCTGTCGTTTCCTTCGAGAGCATTTCACGCAGTACTTTGTTTGGTGGTACATCGGGGAGTATCGAATCGTAGACAAAAGTATCTATGTAAAATCCCGTACCACCACAGATAATTGGAAGTTTTCCTCTCTGTAAAATATCCACTATCGCAGTATTTGCATCACGCTGATATTCAGCAACGGAGTACTGCTTCATTGGTGACACCATGTTCAGTAGAAAATGAGGAATTTCATCCATTTCTTTTTTTGTGATTTTTCCCGTTCCTATATCAAGACCTTTGTATACTTGCCTTGAATCCGCAGAGATTATTTCGCCATTAAATTGTTTTGCAAGTCGTACTGCAAGGTCACTTTTTCCCGATGCAGTGGGGCCGATAATAACAATTATTTTTGGTTTTTCTTTCATGTATTGAGTATAGTTTTTTTACAAAAAAATGCTATGATAAGGGTATATTAAATAATCTACTCTATATGGAAAATAATGAAATACAAAAAGTGTTTACAATTGGTTCCGCCCTTCCTGATATGATCCTTGATGCATA
>DIZR01000073.1:1919-4382 GCA_002429425.1 Patescibacteria group bacterium UBA6023 | reverse complement strand
CCTCTAAGCGATGAAGAGGTGAAGCTCAAAACAAGTAACTACAAAGGTAAGAATTGGATGATTTTCTTCTTTTATCCCGCAGATTTTACCTTTGTTTGTCCGACCGAACTTGAAGAAATGGCCGAGAATTATGAAGCATTCCAGAAAGAAGGAGCAGAGGTATTTTCTGTTTCAACTGATACGGTTTTTGTGCATAAAGCATGGCACGATAACTCTGAAGCAATTAAGAAAATTAAATATCCGATGGTTGCCGATCCTGCAGGCATTCTTTCGAAACTGTTTGGTGTCTATATCGCAACTGGCGGTGACGCGGGTCTCGCACTTCGCGGCACATTTATTGTCGATCCGGAAGGAGTACTACGCACAATTGAGATTCACGATAATGCGATTGGACGTAGTGCAAAAGAGACATTGCGTAAATTGAAGGCAGCAAAATTCGTCAACGAACACGGTGGCAATGTGTGTCCTGCAAGCTGGGAACCGGGTGACGATACCCTCAAGCCANNGACGATACACTCAAACCAGGGATGGATCTTGTGGGTAAGATATAAGAGAGAACTTTCATAAATAACGAATTTCCTCGCCGGGAAAATACCTTCAAGAAAATTATATTGCTTGAAATGAAAAAACGACTCCTATGGAGTCGTTTTTTGATGACACAATGACGTATCCGGGGATGCAAGAATAGTCGCTTCTTCATCTCGATACACCCTGCACCATCCATTCTCGAGGAGTTCAGGGAGCAGGATTGGTGTCTTGTCGGGTAACAATACACGAAGAATCATTTGCATTATTGGCGAGTACCGATTTATTTGCGCGATAATTTTATGTGCATTAATCTGATCTTCGTGTTCATGACTAAGGATCACCATTCGTATGTCATATTTTGCAAAGGTATGCTTCCATTCACCAGAAATACTTATAACATCAAGATAGTTTTGTAGTGCAGAATATCCATCGCCATTCCTCCAGTGGGGGAGACGACCATCAATGAACACGTGCGTACTCGGATCACTGAGTATGATCGCACCACCGAGCCCGTAGTCGTTAAATGTATTTCCGCCAACTTGTTTATGGAGTATTGTTTCTATTCTTACTGCGTTCATTGCGGGATGATAGGGATAAACGATGTTGCCACTTTTTGCGATAAAGAATAGCGTACACGTCACGACAATGATTGTGGTGAATGCAATGATACGATCGATCTTTTCTTTTTCTGGAGTAACATACAAGAGTTTATAAAATTCGTTTATGCATTTTCCTAAAAGGGGTATTGCAATGACAAGTAACATGGGGAGCATTCGAGCATGGCTGATAGAAGCAAAAATAAAAATCAAAGAGATAAACATTTCTGTTTTGTTCAGTTTTTTATGTAGTGCAAAAATTAGTCCTATGAGTAGTCCAATAAAAATCGGATATGCAATATTCCAGCTCACAAATGAAGATTGCCATTCACTGATTGCTCTGATGAGTGGTGTCATTGTGGACTCCACTACCTCAACCCAAAGATTGATGCCGTATGGAGTGATGAGTGTTGCGAGAAATGACAATATGACCACAACGCCATCGCGACGTAATATGGGGAAAATGTGCCCCTTCTTTGTTTGGTGTTGGAATAAATCAATAAGTAGGCTTACAACAAGAATTCCTAATCCTGCGACAAATCCGGCATGAATATTTGCCCAGAAGAGAAAAAGTAAAGGAAGTGCATAAAATATTTTTTGAGATTTTTTTTCGATATATCTTTTTGCGAGTAACTCCCAGACAATAAAGAACAGAAAAAAACTGAGTATTTGTGGACGAACGCCGGTAATGTCGAGAAGCATTAAGGCACCAAGCGATATCCAGATAAGCTCAACGGGGAATTTTGCTCTACGTATCCATATCAATAGTGGAATAAGTCCTACGATGACAAAAAATAGCTCAACATAGAACCACGTTCCATTTTGCCAGAATTTCCACATTACAAGGTCCACCAGCCACTCATGGTCAACCCACTTGTGTCCTTGCATTGTGTATGTCCACGGATCCGTTTGTGGTGCATGCCCTGTTTGCTCGACGATTTCTCCTGCGCGAAGATGCCAACCCAAGTCAGGGTCAATGAATGTAAATGTTTTGAATGTAAATACGAAAACAAAAAAAACGACGAGAATGATTTTTAGTGCTCGGAAGCAATTCTGTGACATGAATAGATTGTACCTGCTTCTTGAAAAATTATAAATGTTCTTAAGGGCATTACGGGAGCTCAGTTCTTAATAGGAGCAGGAGGAGGGGCTAGAAACTTACTGCTTCAGTAGACCTTTGTGGTTTGCTTAAAATATGAATTTTTTGAAAACAGCATAAAGCTCTTCATTCCTCTCACTCAGATAAGCAGCGATCAAAATCCCTTGAGCAAAGCGATTATAAATTTGAAGCACTCCCTGTGGTATTGTTTGCTCTCCGGCACAAATACAAAATTGACCC
>DIZR01000073.1:0-1819 GCA_002429425.1 Patescibacteria group bacterium UBA6023 | reverse complement strand
CAATTTTGTATTTGTGCCGGAGGAGGGACTTGAACCCTCACCCCTTTCGGAACACGATTTTGAGTCGTGCGCGTCTACCATTCCGCCACTCCGGCTGTGGAAAACAGTGTAGCGAAGAGAGAACGAAAAATCAATATTCATGTGTGACGTGATTGCAATAGTGCGTATTGAGCATATTATGAAATAATAGTGGGCACGTACAATTTATAAATGTAACTTTGTAATTAAGCATATGATGGAATACGGATTTATGCCTTTTGGTTGGGGTTTCGGTGGAATTTTTATGATATTTTTTTGGGGCTTATTGATTTGGGGATTTTTTGCATTGGTACGATGGCTTATGAATGATTCGGACCGTAAGGAAAAATCCGCACTCGATATTGCGAAGGAACGTTACGCAAAAGGTGAGATCGATGCAAAGGAGTTTGAGAATATGAAGCGAAATATTATTGAGTCATCAAAATAATCGTAGACTCTTGCTCCGACTTCGACTCGTACGCTGTGTAAAATAAGAATTTTTCATGCGCTCCTCGCTCGATGGAGTAAATACATATCTCGCGTGGCAATATTGTTCATGTTACAATACACGTAATATGTCTGAATTTTTAAACAACGCCATTTTTTGGATAGAAGTTGAGAAGATCAAGCCGAATCCTTATCAACCACGCAAGGAGTTTAATGAGGAGCATCTCCGCGACCTTTCTGATTCAATTCGTCAATACGGAGTATTGCAGCCCCTCGTTGTTACGCGAAATGAAATTGCATTACCGGAGGGAGGGATGTCGGTTGAGTACGAGCTTATTGCGGGAGAGCGCCGCCTTCGCGCATCAAAGCTTGCCGGACTATTACGTGTGCCAGTAATAATTCAGCATGGAGTAACGGATCCAAGACTCAAGCTTGAGCTTGCTATTATTGAGAATCTTCAACGTGAAGATTTAAATCCTGTCGACCGCGCTCTTTCATTTGCACGACTTGTTCAGGAGTTTAGTTTGAAGCACACGGAGATTGCAAAAAAAGTAGGAAAGAGTCGTGAGTATGTCTCGAATAGTTTGCGTTTGCTGGTGCTTCCAAAGGAAATTCTTGATGCACTTGCGCAAGGACGTATCACTGAAGGTCATGCTCGACCACTGATGATGCTTTCTGATCGTAGGGAAGAGCAGGCAACATTGTATAAGGAGATTCTTTTTAAAAAATTAACCGTGCGTGAGGCGGAACAGATCGCTCGTCATATTGCACAGGATAAGATACGTAAAAAGCTTCCACCAGACCCGGAGATGGAACGTATCGAGAAGGAGCTCGCTGAGTCACTCGGTACGCGTGTCACCATCGAGCGTAGACAAGTGGGTGGAGGGAAAATCGTGATTGATTTTTTCTCGAGTAATGACCTCCGTACGCTACTCGATAAGGTGCATCTGACTGAACAGCTCGCAGCGGTGCGTACGATGAATGGCAATGTAGGTGAAAGGGATTCTCAAATGAATGTACTCGAACAAAGCACTCCAATCGTGGGTGAGCAAGCGAAAGCGGTTGCATATGAACAAAATGAATCAACCCTAGTGATAACCAATGAATCACCTGAATTTTTATTTCAGAAAGAAATAAGTGAGGCAATTAATGTTCCAAGTCATGAGGATGTATTAAGTGCACCATACGATGACAGCGCTAAGGATGACGGTGCGCTTAGCGCGGGGAACGCCGATGAAACCGCTGAAGATGATTCACTGTACTCAGTGAGAAGTTTTTCTATTTAGGGCTCGTCTACTAATAACTTGATTGGATTCTGTTTCAAATTTGCTTGAGATCCGGCTTTTCTGATTGA
>DIZR01000030.1:15202-15411 GCA_002429425.1 Patescibacteria group bacterium UBA6023 | reverse complement strand
ATTTAATTATTTATTAACAGATTTCCAGTGAAAACTTTTGTTTTTTACCGAAATTCAGATTCTTTTAAATGACCGGAGAAATCATTATATCCTATTTTAGCTTTTCTTTCCTTTTGTCCCATAATACGCCCGGATAATTTCCCAAAGGGAGGTGCGGATGGAGATTAATGTACAACAATAGCCAAAAGATCGCAAATTCGTCCATTCCC
>DIZR01000030.1:14737-15024 GCA_002429425.1 Patescibacteria group bacterium UBA6023 | reverse complement strand
CCCCTACTTTCTGGAAGACCAAAACCGTGAGAGAAGGGGGGGGTAGAAATGACCCACCACAGCAACAGCAGGGCAAATGGCAGAACTATCTTCCACCACCAGCTGAAAATTTCTTTGCGGACAAACATGAGAGCAAAGAAAACTAGTAAGAGTGGCCAAATTGCCTGTAGAGGCAAACCAGCGCTATCAACAAGTGGACTATTGGCACAGTAATGATTTACGCCTGACGAGTAGCGAAGATCTGGTGAGCATTTTTCAATTGCTATTGGTTGAATGAGATACCACCC
>DIZR01000030.1:10787-14567 GCA_002429425.1 Patescibacteria group bacterium UBA6023 | reverse complement strand
TTCCTTGTTCTTTCTCATCATCGTCGGAGTCAATACTGGTATCTTTTTTGATGAGTTGCTCAATATGCGTAAAAAGTTTTAATACAACTATGCACCGGAGGCTTTTCGTAGTTTCCATGATTTGATCATGATGAAGACTAGCGATATGACAAAGAAAAGTCCGGCAGACCACATGATTACAAATTCTGGAGCAAAGATATTTCCAATTCCCCATCCGCCATGCGAACCATTTGAGAGAATGACGGCAATCGTCGCAAGAGAAATATACCATTTCGCAAAACGGAACCATGAACGAAACACCTCTTCATGAAGAAAATAAAGAATAGAGAGAGAAAAGGCTGCGGAAAAAGAAAATGCTAACATATACAGTGCCAATGTTTCGTGAGTATTTTGTGAGCACAAATCTTCATTAAAATAACAAAGAAAAAAGAATGTTAAGAATACGGCCACGAGAGTAGCGAGAGAAATTAAAATCTTTTTCTTATATCCCATACCCATCATAATACCATACTCCCTTTAATCTGCTCAACAATAATTCGCAATTCATTTGCCTCTTCATTAGTGAGGATACCCTTCTTTTCATAACGATCAATCGTTTTCAGTAATTGTTTAAATACTTCCTTTGTCTTGTGTTTTTCTATCTGCTCGTTCTTGTATTCTTTCACAAGTTCTTTTTCGACCTTTTCGATTCTTTTCAAAAGTTTACGTTCTTTCTCCTTGGGGAGGTCGAGGGTCTTCACAATACCCTTAAGAATGGCGAGTAATTCGTGCGAGGTGACCCCTTCTCCTTGTGCAAGGGTCACATCAATGGTTCCATCTCCATCAACGTCCATTGCGAGGACAGAGGTACTCGCAAGATTTTGAATACTGAGCGTCAGTGTGGCGCTTGCGGTGACGGGGATGTCTTTCCGTGTCGTTGAGGCAACGATGTCATCTCCAAGTGTTTCATTAATATCAAAGGTAAATGTACCAAGTGCAAGACCTTGAAGTCTAACGAGTTTTCGAATTAAAAATAAGGGAAGATAAATTTATAGGTCTCCTCTATTTTCTCACTATATTCCCATTTCTATTTTTCCATCTTACGCGAAGCCAATAGCCGAAATATGTAACAAAAACAATTATCATTGAATAGAGCGCAAATAGGATGGAGAGGAAATGAACTTCTTCGCTTCTTCCTCCAAAAATGCTGAAACCGGAACCTGGTGATGTTTGAAGAATCCAGTACAGCACGAGAACACCAGCAGGGAGAGCAAACTTCCACCACCAACGAAAAATTTCTTTACGGACAAACACTAAGAGAAAAAATATGAGAGCTAGTGGCCAAGTATTAGTGTAGTACAAAGGAAAACCGACACCGTCAATCAAAGAGGAGGTTGGGCAATCATACGATCCTGGGGTGCAAAAGCCAAGATGTTGTGAGTTGAGAATCCCCCATCCAACCAACATTCCAATAAGAGTAAGTCCAAGCAATCCCGCAAGAATGATTTGGTGTCGTTGAAATTTCATGTTTACAGATTATATCATTCCTCTTAATACATCCGCCATATCCGTGAGTACAATCGCTTGATCAAGCGTAAGCACCTTTTTCTTAGGATTCGTATCGGTTGCAAGCTGTCGTACCAATTGTTCAAACTTGTCGATCTTGGAAAAAATTCTTTCCTTTAGGTTCTCCTTTCCTTGTTCTTTCTCATCATCATCGAAGTCAATACTAGTATCTTTTCTGATGAGTCGCTCTATGTGCGTGAGTTTTTTAAGAAGGAGTTTACGAGTTTCCTTGGTGAATATCATCGTCTGCACACTTGTCTCCATGAGATGAATATATGTGATGGGGTCAGTTGGATTAGTCAGTGGCGTCAATATTGCATCAATTGTCCCATTTCCGTCAAGGTCGATGGATAATGACGTGGATGCTACATGACTTGCATCAATCTGAAGAATACCAATAGTTGAAGAAGAGACGGGAATATCTTTGTATGAGACGGTTTGAATATCACGATCGGCGACCACCTCACTGACTTCAAAGGTAAACGTGCCGGCACCAAGTCCTTTAAGTACAACGCGAGGAGTTCCAGTGGCGGGAAGACCGATATATTTTCCTTCGCCGAATTCACGGTAGTAGCTTCCGGGGATTTCTTCATCTATGCGGACAAAATCACTCACGCCATCACCTGACGTACTCGCAAGTCCAGTATGCAGTCCGTGGCTATCGTACACATCAAGCGAGACTGGCGAGAGAACACGCATGCGGAGACGCTTGTCACTTGAATCTGGATCTTGCTTATTTGTCGTCACGAATTGGGACAATGTACTGCTACTATTCATAACTAGTTTGGTAAATAATTCCTGAAATGGGGTGGTTTCAGTAATGTTGTCGTGTTTTATTTTCTGCCCTAGGTTGAGAGCAATATCCCTGAGATTAATATAGAAGTTGCTTTCAGCGTTTTGTTGTCCAATCGCACTTGGCCACACCACCGTGCCATCCCCTTCAATGGTTGTCGTGCCTGCATGCCTGATCAATGTCTGCCCAGCGGTGCACCCATGATCAAACCATTTGCATGTCACCGTCCAATACTCGAGTCCCTTGACGGTGTCGACTCCCCATCCGGCGATTTGAATAGTCTTAATACCCACTGGCGCTTGCCATGTATCGTATGTATCGTGGAAAGAGGTTGAGCTCGCGAGCAATATGGACGAAAGCGCGTTCGGGGTTTCGATATCACTATATGCCGGATCATTTCGCCCAACCGCGCCACCCTCAAGGAACCATTCAAGTTCTGTGCGATTGTCTATATTACTAATACAAAGCCCAAAGGGGCAATTGAGTGCGATTGCTCGCGAGAAGTTGGCAACCGAATCGCTTACGCGGTCAAAATATGTTTGCGCTGGAAGAAGATTGTATGCGCTTTTCATATTTTCTCCCAAGCCACGGGCATTTGCTTGGGAGATAATTGGAAAGTGAGCCTGTTCGTCCCCATGAAGAAGTGCACCAAGGGCTTCCGGTGTTCCCAACTGTGGAGAAGCAATGAAAATCATTTTATCGACAAAATTTTCTTTACCCACTTGCGTGAGCGCATCAACTAAAACCTTGGCAACAAGTCCGCCATTTGAATGGCCGACGATGGTAACTTTACCGGTGTCAGATGTCGAAGCAAGTGCTTGAATGTCATCAATCATGAAATGAGTGCCGTCAATGTATTGAACACCGCGACTCACAATGTCACGGGGATCCATTCGCCAGTCATATGGAAGTATTTTATAATCAGCAATAAGTGAGGTTGTCGCCATTCCTTTCAGTTGAATGAGAAATGTTTTATATATATCTCCCCCAGTGCCATACAGAAGGGTATCGATGGCATCCTTTGTATAAACATTATTAAGAGTGCTATTACCTGAGGCATCAAGATAAAGCTTACTTACATCAAGCGGCCTATTTGGTTCCCATAACTGATTTTCGCAGTTGATAAATATGCAACCAGGATCACGTGCATACAATCGACTTGCCTCGAGTCCAGGTAGAAACGCCACATTAGAGTATCCTGTTTTGAAGGAAAAAGTATCAGGTGAAGGAATCCGTATAAATGTTGCACTTGTCGTTGCGGTAAAAAAATATGTGTATAGGTCTTTGGGAAACGTCGAACTTGTGACATATGCTTCCCCATTACGATAATCTCCATCACGAAGTGTTGATGTTGCGCTGGTGTCAATAGACATTGGGAATGTCGTTGTAGCGATGCCGTCACCCACGATGACCGTGGGTGCGCTTGGTGCACGATTCTGCGC
>DIZR01000030.1:9166-10688 GCA_002429425.1 Patescibacteria group bacterium UBA6023 | reverse complement strand
TCGGTATAAATCACCGAAAACGTGAAATGCGTTTTTCCTGCGGTTCCCTTGTGATCCTGAATTCCATCATCTTCGTAAAGACCTTCGGGAGTGTCAGTAGCAAAGGAAAGTGTGGGTACTTGCATGAGGGTCTTCCACCCATCTTGCATAGTCCATGGCAAGGCATCTTGTCCACCATAAAACACGTACGATGTGTCACAGATATTGTCGGTGTTTACATCACTGCATCCTTTGGCTGGCGTATCAAAAGTATCCCAATAATTCCCCGCATGAGGCATAGGAAGAGTGAACGCATTTCCCGCACCGGCATAATTTACTACTTGTATTTGATTTCTCAAAAAATTATTATTGTAGACTTGATTTCCCGTCGATGGCGCAAACATCATGAGTCCAGTATTTTGACTCTCTCGTATGATATTCTCGTGCAGTACATTGTTGGATGCATTAAACAAGAGCACGGCCTGATACGTATTCGTAATAATATTCATTGCGAAGGTGCTACTCGACGAATCAAACAGAAGGATTCCTTGATATGCATTGGAAACACTGTTGGAGATGAAGCGGTTGTTGTTCGAACCGGAGAAAAGAAGGATTCCTTGATGTCTCGATGATTGCTCGTGGCTATTTAGGGTAATAATATTATCTTGAAAAAGGTTGTCATGGGAACCAAAGAGAACAAATCCTTGATGCCGATTGGTTGACGGAATGCTGAGCGATACCGTATTTCCCGTTATGGTGTTGGCACTGGAATTGAAAAAGGCGATTCCCTGATAGTCATTGTTGATGAAATTATTGTTCACGATGTCGTTAGTATTTGAGTTGTACATATCTATGCCATAGGAAAAATTGCTGATTTGCAGGTTTTTGACGGTAACGCCTGATTTGCCATTGAGATATATTCCGGAGCCGGTATGAAATCCCGTGAGAGTGAAATTGTTTCCATCAAGGGTGATGTTATCGGAATCAACTTGGACTGTTTCGAAAAGATTTTGCGTGAGGGTACAGGTTTTCGTGGTGATATTCCATATTCCGAATGTTATACAATCTCCACCGGTTGCGTCGTCACGGATGAACTTGGTGCTTTTGTGCGGTTGGATGAAGATGATGTGGAGTGTCGAAATATCTTGAGTGTATGAATATACACCATTGTTGTCGGTGGTGAATATACTGAGGTGATGATAACTATCGGAGTATTTGTAATATGTGGTGTTCGAAAGAAAACCACCAATGGTGATGGTGGTAGTCGCAGAAGAGGTGGCGGCATTGATTGCCAGGGTGACGATATTGGGGACAGATTCGAGGCGGAGGTTAATGAGTTCTGAGCTCTGGAGAGTAATGTTGAGATAATCACTGTCGGTGATGGCAAAATGAGTGTTCTGTCCTTCCATGACACCCGACATGAGGGATTCATTCGCGTGAGCTTTCAAAAGTGGCATACCAAGGAAAAGTATGACAAGCACCACCACAGCGACGATCTGGGTGATCGTTCCTTTCTGTTCTTTTGTGTTGTGTGCTTTTGTTT
>DIZR01000030.1:0-9113 GCA_002429425.1 Patescibacteria group bacterium UBA6023 | reverse complement strand
GTTGTGTGCTTTTGTTTGCATAAATTAAAGCACAAATTTAAAAACGAGATTTATACCGTGTGGGCTTTTTTGCCTGCTTCATACGACTTCGAAAGTTCCGCAAGAAAATAGCGAACACTCTCAAGCGCAGAATCGTTTGCAAGGATTGGGTATGAAACCTTGGTTGCGTCACAGTCAGAGTTCAATAATGCAATTGTTTCGACACGCATCTTGTTCGCCTCTTCCACTGCGATGTGCTCCTGGCGAGGATCTATGACAATGATTGCTCCTGGTGCTCCCTCAAGAGAAGAAATACCACCGAACTCAGTATTGAGTCTAGCCATTTCGCGCTCGAAAAGAAGTTTTTCCATCTTGGTATATTTATCAAGCTCACCTTTTGCAAACTTATCAGAAAGCTCCTTCAAGCGTCCTGTGCGTTTCTTGATCTCAGACCAGTTCGTGAGCATCCCACCCACCCAGCGCTCGGTGACATATGGCATGTTCAGTGACTTTGCCGCCTCTTCAACAATGTTTGAAATTTCTTTTTTTGTACCGACAAAAAGTATTGTCTTACCGGCCTTTGCAAGCTCATACACGCGCGCTTTTGCGATATCGAGCATCTTTACAGTCTCTTCAAGATTAATGATATCAACACCATTTTTTGCCCCAAAAAGATATTGCCCCGCAGATGCATGGCGACGTGCGCGTGAATAGCCGAAGTGTGCTCCGACCTGAAACATCGCGTCGATGACCTGATTATTTTCGATTTCTGGTTTTATTTTTCCCTCAGTCATATTTCGTTATTATTCCGCAGAGTTTAGCAGAAACACTTTTATTTGGCAATCTTTTAATGATTTTCACTTTAGTCATCTTCTCCGGCGAGTGCCTCTCCAATTCCCCCAGATTTGGCTCGAAGAGCCAACATTTCAAGGATTGGACCAATATCACCGGCAAAAATACCTTCAATATTATGCCACGATTCTTTAATGCGGTGATCGGTAACACGGTCTTGAAGAATATTATATGTACGAATTTTTTCGGACCGATCACCACTTCCTATTTGCGAACGTCGCATGTCAATGCTCTTCTTTGCTTCTTCCTCATCTTTTGCTTGTTCAAGTTTCGCAATAAGAATGCCCATGGCCTTTTCGCGATTCTTCAACTGTGAACGCTCTGCGGAGGAATGCACCGCAATACCCGTTGGTTTATGCACAAGATGAACCGCCGTTTCCACCTTATTTACATTCTGCCCACCCGCACCGCCAGAGCGCGTGAACTTCATTTCAATATCCTCTGGGCGGATTACCATCGTTGTTTTCTTTTTGATAGGAAGCACAATAACTGACGCGGTCGACGTATGCACACGTCCGGATTTTTCAGTAGCGGGAATGCGCTGAATACGATGTACACCAGTCTCGTATTTAAATAACTCATATGCATCATTTCCCACAATCTCAAATGTTGCTTCTTTATATCCACCCATTTCGCTCCGTGATTCATCCACAGAACGAAAGCTGAGCTCTTTTTTCCCTTCCACATATCGCTGATACATCAGCGCCAAATCTTCTGCAAAAATTGCCGCCTCCTCACCACCAACTCCCGCACGTACTTCAAGAATAATTTCACGGGGCTTCTCCTCTTCTTCCTTGTCTTCTTTCAAAATATACTCCATTTTTTCATGGAGTTCTTTCATTCCAAGCTCGAGGGAGCGAATATCCTCCTCTGCAAGTTTATCCATTTCCGGGTCAACCCCTCGCATTCCCTTCGCCTCATCGCACTCACGCGAAAGACGCTCGTATTCATCAACAAGGTATTTTGTTTTATAGTTTTCTTTGTACTGAGAGAGGTCCATTATCATTTGCTATTTTACGTGTAGAAAAACCCGCACAAAAATAGTATATTCGTGCGGATTCTTCTCGGTCGTTACTTTACTTTCTTTACCTTTTTTGGTGCTGCTGCTGACTGGCGTGCCTTGAAGCGTTCAACGCGTCCTGCCATATCCATTGCCTTCTCCTTACCAGTAAAGAGCGGATGGCACTGTGAACAGATTTCCATTTCGATTGTCTCTACTGTCGAGCCAACGGTCATCACTGCGCCACAGGCACAGGTTGCTTTTGCGGATGGAAAATACTTCAAATTAAAATCTACCTTCGCCTCCGGCTTTTTGTCTTTTTTTACTTGTGCTGTTGCCATAGGGCTCTACTTTACCAAACACCCCTCAGTTTTGCAAGAAATCCCCAAAAAATAGATAATCCCCCTATAAAGATCATGGGTTTTGCAATTGATCAATCATCGTTTCCTGAATATTCGAAGCCTTTGCCATCACCTGATTTCCATATGTTGCGGCCCAACTCGACTGACTACACTTGCGTCCCGAGAAATATTTGCATGCGGCATCACGCTCTGCACTATATGAACCAGATTTCGCACCATTATCTTTTAATAAAAATCCGGCCGCCATGAACGCATCTCGAGCATGCCACGGATCCGCAACATCAATACCGAGAGCGTTGGTAATAAGATTTTCATAAAGCGCCCAGGTCGATGGGATAAATTGTGCAGCCCCCATTGCACCTCCCCATCCCACTTCCTGAGGACATGATACGAGGGTATCAAACGGATCACGTCCAAGTTTTTTGGTAATATTCATAAACCTGGGGACATCACGAGTGGGATTCATGACCTTCGGAAAGACCGTGCCACTCCTTGAACCGACTCCACTTCCCGTACTTACATCCTTCAGAAAACACGAGCCAACATTTTTTCCAAAACCAGACTCTTGCATAAAAATAGCAAGCAAAAATGCAGGACGAACTCCTGTTTTTGCAGAAACGACATTAGCATAATCAAGCGCCTGTCCAAATTTAATTTCTCCCGAGTCACGCAGTGCAAACAACGCTGCACGTATCTCTGTCGCGCGCTTCTTTCGGTCAACAAGCACTTTCCCATATTCACTTTCTTTATTTTTCGTAATTGACAATAAGCGCTTTTTTTCCACTTCATTTGATTGTACAAGACGTTTATTGCGTTCGAGTTCCGCCTTCACATCACTCTCTTGGTTTTGGCGTGCTTCGAGTGCCTGACGTGCCGTTTCATTCTCTGCCTTTGCACTTCGCAAAGAATCTGCAGAATTTTTTAATCCTGCACGGATCGCATCGAATGAATCGAGGTCAAGGAAAAAGCTAGAGAGATCTTCATCGGAAAGAAGCATTTCCGCAAGAGATGCCTGATCAAGTTCATTCGTTTTTCTCACTAACTGTGCAAGTGATTGTCGTTCACGTGCCATGCGGGTCGTAAGATTATCTACGGTGCGTGATTTATCTGCAATCCCGTCTCCAAGCCGTGAGATCTGTATATTTTTTGCTCTGATATTCAGACTTGCTTTGTTAATGTTGGTGTTCAGTAACTTTATATCTCGATTCAGACCAACCCCCTCACCCTTCAGTCCAGTGATGGTATTATTGAGTCCGTTTATTTCCTGATTTATCCCATCAAGTTCTTTTTGTAATTGCACTTCTTTATTGCTCGTCACCGTCGATGTTGCAGTTTGTGCAAAAATGAAACTCGGAAAAAAGAAGAACAATAATATTCGAACTAAAAACAAACTGGTACTTACCAGTACTTTGTTATTTGTATTATTTCGTCTCACTTTTAAATACTGCATATCAATAGAACAATTATACCGCGCATGTGTGACGAAAACAAAAGCGCCCATAAAAATGGGTGCCCTGCTCACAAGTAATGTGATAAATGTGAGTTGAGAGACTATGCGTTCTCTGCAACTTCCTCTTCCTCTTCCTTCTTACCCTTCTTCACAACCTCAATTGCTGACATGTCGATAGGACCTGCAGTTGTCTCTTCTTCTTCCTGTGGTGTTGTCATACCTGCGACAACCTCAGTAAGTTCCACAAGTGCGCGCACGCCATCACCTAGGACAATATCAGCGACAGAAATCTGACTCTCCATTGTAACAAGTTTAGAGAGGTCAACAACGAAGTGCTGGGGAAGTTTTCCCGGAAGCGCTTCGATACGGATTTCGTGCATCAACTTCATGACAATACCACCAAGCTTTTCCGCGGGGGCCACACCAACAAATTCGACAGGAACGTCAACTTCAATTTTGTGATCTTTTGCAACAATGTAAAAATCCGCGTGAATAGGGTCGCCAATAACAGGATCGAGGGCGACATCATGAATAATTGCATCAATCACTCCCGTTGGAGTTTTCAACGAAATAATTGCCGACTGACCGGCCTCCTGATATGCCTTCGTGAACGCAATCTTATTTACTGAAATCGAGGTCGCCTGGTTGGAAGGTCCGTAAAAGACCGCAGGGATACTACCACCCCTTCTGATCATTTTTGGATTTACTTTCACGTCGCGCACTTCTACGTTTAGCGTTATCATAATCGAAAAATTATTGTGTAATGGGGACACAATAGCAGGCGATACGATTAAATGCAATCCGCATATGTACAAAAGCTTGTTTGTACATATGTTTAATAATTATAAATATGCTTTCTTCAATATCAACACAAACACCCCATTGAGGGTGTTTGTAAGGATTTTTGAATGAGCACACGTATTACTTATCGAAAATCGGCACACTACATAGGAACAACATTCGGAGGTGTCTCACCAGCAAAAAAAGCGATAAGATTATCTGCGGCAAGTTTTGCCATTCCATCTCGCGTGGGAACCGATGCGGAAGCAATGTGCGGAGTGATAATAACATTCTCCAGTTCAGTAAGCCCAAGTGTGAGCACGGGTTCATTTTCATATACATCGATAGCTGCTCCGGCAATCGTCTTCGCACGTAATGCTTCAATGAGTGCAACCTCATCAATAACGGGGCCACGTGAGGTATTCACGAGATATGCGGTTGGTTTCATCATTTTTAAACGTGCTGCATTAATAAGATGTTTCGTTGAATC
Organism: Patescibacteria group bacterium UBA6023; assembly: GCA_002429425.1. GTDB lineage: Bacteria > Patescibacteriota > Minisyncoccia > Phycocordibacterales > UBA6899 > MHLP01. The sequence continues at coordinate 4,200 of DIZR01000030.1, read as the reverse complement.
AAGAAGCGGCACATGAACAGAAACGACATCAGCATCTCTCAATACCTCTTCAGTAGTTGCACAGAAACGCGCACCAGTTTCACGTTCAAAATCAAGATTTTGCTTCACATCATAATAGATAATATCCATATCGAAGCCTTTCTTCGCATGATACGCAAGACGTGAGCCGATGCGGCCCGCACCAAGTATGCCGAGTGTCTTTCCGGCAAGATCCATCCCGAGGAGCATCATTGGTCCCCATCCTTTATATTTTCCCGCGCGCGTAAGTCTGTCTCCTTCAACCGTACGTGTTACTGCGGCAAGAATAAGTGCCATAGTATGTTCTGCGACCGTATTCGTAAGTGTACCTGGAGTATTCGTAATCATTATTCCGCGCTCTTTTGCATCAGGAAGATTGATGTTATTAAATCCGACTGCATAATTTGCGAAAATCTTTGCGGTTGGTACCGCATCGAACACTTCACCATTAATTGTGTCTGTTAAAAGTGAGAGCACTCCGTCATACGGCTTTGCGCGCAATGCACCGAGCAATTCTTCTTTTGTAAGCACTCCGTCCTTTTCGCTGATATCGAGTGTAAACCCCTTCTCGCGGAGCATCGAAAGTCCGAGCTCCGGAATGCGACGTGTAACGTAAATCGTTGGCATTAGAATAATATGTATTAATAAATAATTATTACTCCGTCTAGTTGGGGAGGAACGGAGATGTCTTCACTTCCATTTCGATCGAACGACGACGGACCAAGAGTCTACGATTACTTAATTGTATTGATCTTTGCTCTGGTCATCGGACCGAAATAGCCCGTTGTTGGAAGTCCGTATTTTGTCTGGAATTTTACCACTGCAGATTTGGTGAATTGTCCGAAGTAGCCGGTCGAGAGTCCATCTGCGAGGAATCCTTGTTGAATAAGTAGGAGCTGAAGTCTTTTGACATCTTCACTGCGTACTCCCACCGAGAGATTATGGCTGAATGGGGTGGCTAGCGTTGCGTCGCTTGATTGCGCAGGGTTTCGTGGAGTGATATCGATAAACGTAAGTGTCCCTACCGCAGGAAGAGTGCTTGATGCAACCTTTGCTTGCTCTCCACCAACATACACCTGTACCGTTTTGCTTACCGAGCCGCCCTCACCGATGCAAGTAAGGGTATATGTCGCATTACTGCCGAGTGCGGTGAATGTTTGCGTACCACTCAAGTCGACGTTGCCCGACCAACTCCCACTTGCCGTACAACTCTTCACCTTTGTCGCAGTCCAGTTCAATGTAGCCGATCCTCCGAAGAGAATATGGTCACTTGAGACAGAGAGTGTTGCGACAGGACGAATCGCAATCGGAACCGCAGGAATACCCACATTCCCCTCTTGATAAAGCGCAAGAACTTCATCTCGGGTAATTGCGCGATTATAAATACGCAACTCATCCAATATGCCATTCCATGACCCAGAAAGTGGAGATGCTTCGGACTTACCGATACGGTATGACAATGTTTGATTAGTTATCTCAGGAAACCAACGACCATTATTTGCGCCCGCAACAAAAAGCTCTTCGCCGTTAATATACATTTTGTATGTTTGACCATTGGCAGTGAAAATGAGATTGTACCATTCATTTTTATTTAATATTTTTGTTCCTTGTGCCTTTTGATCATTTGCGCCTGAATTCGCGCGATACTGAAACTGTGGACGTCCATCCGAGTCAATCGAAAGTAGTGCGTAAACATTATTATCAGTTGTTGATTTTCCAGAAAAAATAATATTTTGACTCGACAGCTCATTTATCTTAAACCACACAGAAATGGTACCCTGACCTCCCGTCAAAAACCCATCGGGAAGAGCGACTCCCTCTCCAGTAAGTCCATCAAGCGCAAGTGCGGTTCCCACTTTTCCTGATGTCCAACCAAATCCCGTTGAACTTCCCGTCATAATCCCATTTTGCCCACCAGTATCTCCGACACTTTGTCCCATCGCATCATCGAACGCCCAATAATTCGTATAATCGTTCGTTGCAGCAAATGCAGTGTGGGCAATCATCGCAAACCCGAAAACGGTAAATATTGTTGCTATTTTTTGTAAGTTCATAGGTATAATTTTATTCTCATAAATCCTTAAATCGTATAAATTATAAGTCCTGACTTCCTGAAACAAAGTCATCACCTAGTGCGCTCGTTTCAAGTTTGCCATTACGTGCATCGACCGCAATCTTCAATTGGTGCGCAAAAACGTCCATCGCTCCATTTGTATCATTACGATGCTCGGACCAGTACTTGAGCACAGGATCTTGCAATGCGCGTGAAAAAGAAAATGTCACACCCCACGGATGTGGACTCTTCTTTGCAATCGCGTCGAGATTCAAAAATGCTTGTGTGGGAGTCTGTCCACCCGAGAGGAATACCACGCCACCAAGTTCATGTGGAACATGATCGTGGAGGGCACGCACCGTCCGCTCGGCAACGTCTTTTGGATCCATGGCAATACCTGAATCCTTTCCGGGAATAACCATACTCGTCTTCAGTATTGCACCAGGAAGATACACGCGAAGTTCTTTCATGAAGGCAAAGAGCGTGTCATACACACGAACCATTACGGCATCACACTCTTCGATTGTGTGCGTACCATCAAAAAGTACTTCTGGTTCAACAATGGGAACGATATCGTAATCCTGGCAAATACGTGCATAACGAGCGAGAATAAATGCGTTCGCGCGAATAAGTTCGTCAGTCGGAGTCCCAGGACCAATCGCTATCACTGCGCGCCATTTTGCAAACTTTGCTCCTGCATCACGATACTTCTCCATTCGAGGAGGAAGCGCATCGAGACCCTTGGTAATTTTCTCACCTGGAAACCCCGGAAGTTCAACAAGCCCCTCATCAACCTTAATTCCTGGAAGTATTCCCGCATCCACACAGTAGCTAATGAATGATTTTCCATCTGCTGTTGATTGCCAAAACGTCTCATCATAAAAAATAATCCCGGAAAGTATTCCTCGCGCTTCGGGTGTGGTAATGAGAATCTCACGATACGCACGACGATTTTCCTCCGTCTCATCAACATGTACAAGCGCAAAACGCTTATTCGCACTTGCCGTTGATTCATCTGCGGCGAGTATTCCCTTTCCATCCGCAACAAGATATTTCGCGGTAGTTTTAAGTATTTGTTCATTCATATGGAGAAAGTATAGCACATAACCGTAAATGAAATGCTATAATATTCCACACATAATCATCATTATTTTATGGAACAAGAATACGATTTTATTGCGGTTGGAGATACGGTAACTGATGCGTTTATTCGCATTGCACAAGCAAGCGTGATGCACACCGAAGACGCACAGGGTAATGTCGATGAAGAGCTTTGCCTCGTCAATGGCGCAAAGATACCCTATGAATTTGCAAAGGTTATTGCTGGTGTGGGAAATTCCGCAAATGCAGCGGTATCTGCGTCACGCTTGGGACTCAAAGCGGCACTTGTCTCAGATGTCGGCGGTGATGACCAGGGAAAAGAAATAATTGCCGAACTGGGTAAAAATAGTGTTGCGGGAAATTTTATTCGAGTACACCCTGACAAAGTATCAAATTACCATTATGTTCTCTGGCACAGAGCAGAGCGCACCATACTTATCAAACATGAAGAATACGATTATAAACTTCCTGATTTTGGTACACCACGCTGGATGTACTTCAGTTCCGTTGGAGAAAATTCACTCGAGTACCATAAAGAAATTTCTGCATATCTCGCACTACACCCCACAGTGAAGCTCGCGTTTCAACCCGGCACATTCCAAATCAAGCTTGGCGCAGAGACGCTCAAAGAACTCTATGCACACACCGAAATATTTTTCTGTAATGTTGAGGAAGCACGCATCATATTAAAGACTACAGAAGGAAATCCCGGCAAGCTTCCAAAAATGATGTCGGCACTCGGACCGAAAATTTCCGTTATCACGGACGGACCGAAGGGTGCCTATGCGTATGATGCGCGGAGCGGGAAATCATTTTTCATGCCACCCTACCCTGATCCAAAACCTCCCTATGAACGCACTGGCGCAGGTGATGCATTTGCCTCAACGCTCACCGTCGCACTCGCGCTTGGACTACCACTTGAGACCGCACTACAATGGGGACCGATAAGTTCGATGTCAGTCGTGCAGTATGTCGGTGCACAAGAAGGACTCCTTACTCTGTCTCTTATACACATCTGACGCTGCCGA
>DIZR01000049.1:3198-3844 GCA_002429425.1 Patescibacteria group bacterium UBA6023 | reverse complement strand
AAATTGTACTTCAATAATACCTCCATCACCGGTAAATATCGTTGTATGGAGGGATTGATAGCCATTCGGTTTTGGAAATGCAATGTAGTCTTTTATGCGCCCCGGGAGTGGTCTCCAAACGCTATGGACAATACCAAGTGCATGGTAGCAATCTGCAAGTGTTGGAACGATAACGCGAATGGCGGAAAGGTCGTATATCTTCCCCATATCCATTCCATGTTCGAGTAATTTTTTATACAGGCTATATGTTCGTTTGACGCGAAATTCACCATGCACATTTGAAATTCCATTTTTTACCAGTTCAATTTGAATATTACGATAAATTTTCTCTAATCTTTTTTCACTTTCCGAGTTTCTTTCCTTTAATAATTCCTGTACTTTTTCATATTCCTTTGGGTACGCGAAAGGAAAAGCATAATCTTCAAGTTGCCCCTTTATTTTTCCAATCGATAAACGGTTTGCAATTGGGGCATATATTTCAAGAGTTTCAAGCGCAATACGGTGTTGCTTTTCCTTTGGGACATGTTTCAGTGTACTTACATTGTGCAGGCGATCGGCAAGTTTAATGATGATGACACGGAGATCTTTTGCGGTTGAGACAAAAAGTTTACGCAAACTCTCAACATGTCTCTCTACTCCATGATAT
>DIZR01000049.1:0-3063 GCA_002429425.1 Patescibacteria group bacterium UBA6023 | reverse complement strand
TCTCTCTACTCCATGATATTTTAGTTTGCCAAGTTTCGTGACTCCATCGACGAGAAAAAGTATCTCTTTACCGAACTCGCGCTCGATATCTTCTTCGGAAACCTTTGCATCCTCGACAGTGTCATGGAGAAGTCCTGCAGAGATAGTCGTTGCATCCATCCCCATTTCGGCGAGGGTAAAACCTACTCCTGCGACATGCACAAAGTAGTCGTCACCAGAGTATCGTTTTTGACCATGATGTGCTCGTTCTGCGAATTCATAGGTACGACTGACAAGCTCGATGTCTTTCGATTCCTTACTACGCATTACATTAATGATATCCTGAAGTTTCTTGACATGTTCCATATTTTTTATCATACTAAATATAGTTATTTGTGCAAGTTTTGAAAAAAGGAGTGTTATTATGTCCCGCATTTCAGGAAGACCAATGAGTTGCCCCTTTTGCCATTTGGGTTTTCTTTTTCGCCAAGATCTTGTCGCGCATGTTTCATCTTGCTCAAGTGAAGATATGCAGAGAAAAATTAGCACTTTAGAGCCAGCTAATTTTTCAGGAGCTAAGCTCGAGGAATCGATTAAAGATATCATACCAGTAATGGCTTTTATTCATGAATTTGAACATACGGGGAGTAAAGATAAGGAGTTTATGTATGTTTGTACCGCTTGCTATTCCCATGGTTTTGGACCATTGGTACCTGATCAATGTCTCGAGTGTGGAGGCGAAAACATTGAAGATGCGATACTATATATTAAAAAAATGTTAGATGAATAAAAATCCACTTCAAACGAAGTGGATTTATTTTTTCTCAGACATATTTAGCTTGTGTGGGTTATGGTTTGGACAAGTTTTATCTGAACACCGCTCCGGAATCGTTTTTGTGCCTTCCATCATGAGGGACTGACACATCGGGCAAATATTTCCAGTCGGTTTAGCCTTAATGGCGAATTTACACTTTGGATAGTTTGCGCATGACCAAAAAATACCAAATCGTCCCTTGCGCTCGACTATCTCTCCTTCGTTACATGCAGTGCACTTCACTCCACTTGAATTAACAGGATTCAAGTTCGCATCCTTTTTGATGTATTTACATTTCGGATAGTTCGCACATGCGATGAATCGTCCAAATTTTCCTTCACGTTCAATAAGGTCTCCCTTCAAACAAACAGGACACTTCTCACCTGTTGGTTTTGGTCCTTCGATTTCTTTTCCCGTGATATCTCGTAATCCATCACATTCAGGGAACTTGGCGCAAGAAAGAAACTTCCCATTTTTCCCAAGTTTGATAATCATGTCACCTTCACACTTTGGACATTTTGTTCCCGCTGGAGCTTCACCAAGATTGGTAATTTTCTCGATCTTATCTTTTGATTTTACGTCCTTTTTAAATGGGTTATAAAATTCCTTTAATGTTTTTAGATAATCACGTTTTCCGATTGCAATATCATCGAGCTTCTGTTCAATCTCTGCAGTAAATGTGTCACTGATATATGACGCAAAGTGTTCTTCAAGGAATGAACTCACGACGTCTCCCGTGTCTGTTGGGGTAAGGGTCTTCTGTTCCTTGGTCACATAACCACGGTCAACGATCGTTTTGATAATCGATGCGTATGTTGATGGGCGACCTATGTCGCGCTTATCAAGCTCCTTAATGAGCCCAGCCTCAGTGTAGCGGGGAAGTGGTTCGGTTTGTTTTTCGAGTGCACTTAATTCACCGAGTATTAATTTATCTCCCGCAATGACTCTTGGAAGTGTGACGTCTTCACCTGCGGCGTCAGGGTCCGCTTCAAGCCAACCCTTTGAAATGATACGTGAACCATTTGCATGAAAATCAGGAATAGGTTCTTTTGCCCCAGTAATGTTTGCAAAGATCTTTGTACGGAGTGTTGTTGCATCGATCATTTGTGATGCAATTGTGCGTTGCCATATGAGTCGGTACAAAGCTTGTTGCTCATCGGTTAATCCCGCTTTCTTTTTTGAGGCATCAGTTGGACGAACTGCTTCATGTGCCTCCTGTGCATTTTTACTTTTCGTCTTGTATGTGCGCATTTGCACCGACTCCTTGCCATAGGTCTTGGTGATCATTTGCTCAATATCTGCCTGCGCTTGTGCGGCAAGATTTGTACTATCAGTACGCATGTAGGTAATGAGTCCCGCTTCATAGAGCTTCTGTGCGATTTGCATGGTGCGTGATGGACTCATTCCGAGTCTCGTTGATGCTGCTTGTTGGAGTGTCGAGGTGGTGAATGGTGCCTTTGGCTGACGTGAAACTTGTGTTTCTTTGACATCAAGTACTTTCCAGTCGTTTTTCTTGCCTTCCTCGAGAATGCGGTCAACAAGTTTTTTGTCACGAGGTTCTTCACTGCAGTGTAATGTAAATTCCTCTTTTTTTGTGGTACTCACCTCTGCACTTAATCTCCAAAATGTTTCAGGGATAAAGGCGCGAATTTCTCGCTCACGTTCCATGATGATGCGTAATGCAGGGGATTGTACGCGACCCGCAGAAAGCCCATAGCGGACCTTTTTCCATATGAGTCCAGACAAATCGTACCCCACGAGTCGGTCGAGTACGCGGCGTGCCTCTTGTGCCTTGCGCAAGTCTTGATCGACGTCACGGGGATGTTTTATTGCTTCTTTGATCGCCGACTCAGTGATCTCATGGAATACAATGCGCTTTGCTTTTTTGAGTCCAAGCACCTCGACGATGTGCCAGGAAATTGCCTCACCTTCACGGTCGGGGTCTGTTGCGAGAAGGACTTCTTTAGCAACACTCGCTGCTTCTTTTAGTCCGTTTACCACCTTTTCTTTTCCTGCAACGATTTCATAGTGCGGTACAAATCCTGCATCGATGTCGATGGCAAGCTTTTTACAAATTGGACATTTGGTGGATTTAGGAATATCACGAAAGTGCCCAACGGAAGCAAGAACGACATATTCATCGCCAAGATATTTTTCCAAACTCTTTATCTTCGTTGGAGACTCGACGATGACGAGTGTTTTTTTGTGCATTGCTGTTGCCATGTTTCCAATATGAGTAACACGTTAAAAAATAAATTGCAAATGATTCA
>DIZR01000100.1 GCA_002429425.1 Patescibacteria group bacterium UBA6023 | reverse complement strand
GTAGCAACAATACAGCCAGTTTGGAAAACTACATTTCCACTAAATCCAAATGATATAAAGATTAAAATAGTCACAAGTATCCCTGAATAAAATAAAAAACATAAAATCTATTTCATTCCTAATGATAGACAAATTCCTAAAAACATAAAAAATGAAGTCAATCCACACAAATAGAGGACTAGGGGCTTGACCTCCTCATTTGTCTCTGCTAGTATCTGTAAACACATTTTCACATGAGTGATGACAAGCAAAAAGAGGCCGTAATCATAGGAACTATCACTGAGGCCCTACCAAATACTATGTTCCGAGTCTCAACCGAGAACGGGCAACAGGTACTTGCCTATCTTTCAGGGAAAATGCGTATTCACCGTATTAAGGTATTAATAGGAGACAAAGTGTCTCTTGAAGATAATCCATATGGTGGAAAATTAAGAATTGTTAAACGAATGTAGCTAGGTTATACCGTTGACTTGTCTCGTACGGACATTATGCCGTATCGAGCCTTGTTTTTATCACATACATATATGCGCGTAAGAGCTTCCGTTAAGAAAATTTGTGCAAAATGCAGTTCCGTCCGTCGACGCGGGAATCTTTATGTTATCTGCGAGAATCCTCGACATAAGCAGAAGCAAGGTTAATTATTTTTTATTATGCGTATCCTTGGTATCACTGTTCCGGAGAATAAACAATTATGGGTAGGACTTACCATTTTTCATGGTATTGGTTTTATGACTGCAAAAAAGATACTCAAAGAGGCGAATGTGCTTGAGACAAAAAAGCCCGGAGAGATCTCTACTGATGAAGAGGCAAAGATTCGTAAGCAGATAGAATCAATGAAGATTGAGGGAGATCTGAAGCGAGAAAAGGCTGCAAACATTAAACGCCTAAAGGACATCAAATCGTATCGTGGCATGCGTCACTCACGCGGATTACCCTCCCGAGGTCAACGCACGAAAACGAACTCACGTACAGTGAGAGGAAATATACGAAAAACGATGGGTAGCGGTCGCCGTAAACTCGAGAAGAAGTAAAATTTTCATTATTAACGTAAGCAACGAACAATGGGTAAGAAACGAATAGTCAAAAAATCAGGAGGAAACGTGGACCAAGGTCTCAAGGCACGATCCCTTTCTCGTGTGCCAAAAAAGAAAATTTCGCACGCAATCCTTCATATCCAATCGACATACAACAACACCATTGTGTCGCTCGCTGATTCAGAGGGCAAGGTGCTTATGTGGTCGACATCAGGCTCACTTGGATTTAATGGTGCAAAAAAGGGAACTCCATTTGCAGCGGCAAAAATCGGTGAACTTCTTGCGGAGAAGGCACAGCTTATGGGATTGAAGTCGGTTGATGCAATCGTAAAGGGTGTCGGATCAGGACGTGAGTCTGCGATCCGTGCATTTATTGCAAAAGGTGTTGAAATTACCTCAATCAAGGATAAAACACCGGTACCACACAACGGGCCACGCGCGAAGAAACCTCGTCGCATTTAATATTTTACTATCACATATGAGCAGAGTTAAATGTAAAGTTTGTCGTCGTCTTGGGGAATCGATTTGCGGACGTGAAAAATGTGCGTTCAAGAATCGTCCATTTCCACCAGGTAAGCCTATTGCTGAGCGCAAGCATCGCAGTATGGTTACTGAGTATGGTATTCAACTCAAAGAGAAACAGAAGCTTCGTCGGACATATGGAGTTTCAGAGAAACAGTTCCAAGCATATGTACACAAATCAACAGGGGAAGAAGGTTCACCGGTTGATCATTTATTTGAAAATCTTGAGCGCAGACTTGATAATGTTGTATACCGCCTTGGTCTTGCAATGAATCGTACCCAGGCACGCCAAATGGTTTCACACGGACATTTTGTCATTGGAAAGCGGAAGATAACTATTCCATCCTATCGTGTATCAACTGGTGAAATAATTACCATTCGTGAGGGAAGTCGTAAGTCACCACTCTTTTTGAGTGCAACAGAAAAATTGAATAAACACGGCGCACCCGCATGGCTTTCTACAGATCCTGTAAAACTTACCGCCGAAGTGAAGGGAGTCCCCAAATACGATAAGAATGAACTTGGTTTTAATGTACAGTCCGTCATCGAGTTCTACAGTCGCTAGAAAGTTAAGAAGAAGTATTGTATAATATTTTTTAGTTTACGTTGTTATTAAGCTATAATTGCTATTGCCATGCCAGACTACAATGTCGCGTTGCCATCGAAACCAAAGCCTGTCCGTGAGGAAGGTTCAATCGGAGTCTACGAAATTGAGGGTCTTTACCCTGGATATGGACACACGTTGGGTAATTCGCTACGCAGAATTATTCTTTCATCACTCCCTGGTGCTGCACTTACTTCATTAAAAATTGATGGCGTATTGCACGAATTTTCAACCATCGATGGGATGAAGGAGGACGTCATCACGCTTATATTGAATATGAAAAAGGTGCGCATTAAGATGCATACCGATGAGCCTCAGATAATCACACTCTCAATTAAGGGAGCAAAGATGGTTACTGCAGCAGATATTCAGGCGGGGAGTCAGGTTGAGATTTTGAACCCCGAACAGTATCTTTGTGAAACTACTGACAAGAATGCAGTACTCCACGCGGAGATGAAGGTGGAAATGGGCCTTGGGTATCTTGCGAAGGAAGCTATCCAGAAGGATAAAGTAGAAATTGGTACCATCGCACTTGATGCAGCATTCACACCAATTCGTCGCGTCAATTACGAAGTTGAGACAATGCGCGTCGGAGATCGCACTGATTATAATCGTTTGAAGATAACGATTGAGACTGATGGTACACTCACCCCACGTTCGGCGGTTGAGAATTCCATTGAAATAATGGTGCATCAGTTGAAAGCGATCATTGGTTTTAAGGAAGAGGAGCTTATTATGGAGGTGCCACCTGAAAAGGAGCAAG
>DIZR01000010.1:3874-6037 GCA_002429425.1 Patescibacteria group bacterium UBA6023 | reverse complement strand
CGCCCATTTCGGACTCGCTTTCGCTTCGCCTCCGTCCCAGAAGGACTTAGGCTCGCCACTGACACTAACTCGCAGACTCATTAAGCAAAAGGCACGCCATCACCCCTTGCGGGGCTTTGACACCTTGTAAGCACATAATTTCAGGTACTATTTCACTCCGCTCACAGCGGTTCTTTTCACCTTTCCCTCGCGGTACTTGTTCACTATCGGTCGCCAATTAGTATTTAGACTTACGCCGTGGTCGGCGTGGATTCATACGAAGTTTCACGTGCATCGTATTACTCAGGAAATCCCTAGGCGTGCTCCAGTTTTCGGTTACGGGCCTTTCACCCTCTATGGCGCAGCTTTCCAGAAGCTTCACCTAACCTTTGCACTACCACATCGGGCTCCTACAACCCCGGTCGCAAGCTGGTGGTTTGGTCTCTTCCGCTTTCGCTCGCCACTACTGACGGAATCGCTTTCGCTTTCTTTTCCTCCGGTTACTGAGATGTTTCACTTCGCCGGGTTCGCTCTTCACATCGTGAAGTACATGATATTTAAATCATGTGAGTTGCCTCATTCGGAGATCAAGGGATCAAAGGTTGCTACACACCTCCCCCTCGCTTATCGCAGCTACGCCACGTCCTTCATCGCCTCTTAGTGTCAAGGCATCCACCATACACCCTTGGGTTCTATTGGGAACCCAAAAAACCATTTTTGTTTTACACTCCTCACTTTCGCAAGGGCACATGTAAAACATAACCGCAACAGTTATTTTTTCTCGAATATACTTTTACATATATCCGTGAATGTTTCATTTTTGGTGTGATCCAGTAATCTACCGACGAAAAGACCTCCTTGCGGATGAATTTTTGGTAGACACTGTTGTTGCTCGATGATCACACCTTTTGCATAATTTATTTCTGCTCCTGAAAAACAGAAATAAACTTTTTTTACAACAATTATTTCTCTGCATTACTGCACAAAAACTTTTGTTGTAACCTACCTCCAGATAGTGTTATTAGGGATACTATCCACTAATTATCTGGGGCAGAATTCTTATATCAAAGAAAGTTCTCCGTACAACCATTTCCTCCCTTAAACAAAAATCCGCCTACGGCGGACACAAACCATTACGGCGTGTATCGCGCTTTATCGCATTGATGTAATAAGGTTTCTCATAACTGGATACTTGCTAGTATAGCCATAGAACAAATACTGTCAAGCACTTGTATATATGGGGAATTCGTGGGGATAAGATTATCTCTAAAAACCCTATAAATACTTGACAAATAGTCAACTACCTGGTCATAGTTTATGTATCTTTGTCGCAAAACAAAAACACGGCAATATTGTGCCGTGTTTTTGTTTTCACTATAAAGAAGTTTATTTTTTCTCTTTCACTTCATCAGACATTTTTTTGATGAGATCCGCTGCTGCCTCCCTTCCACCCAAGCCAAACGCAAGACCTCCCGCAAGCGCAAGCATCGCAATGAATCCCGCAAAAAGTGTATACATATACTGTGCGGCAATTCCTAACTGAGAGAGCGCAATAATAAACGCAAAGATCCAAATCGAAGTGCGGGTCATTGCTCCAAGCATTTGAGACACATGAGAACCAATTGCCTTTGTTGCACCAGTGACCATTCCGCCCAAAAGCTCTGACGCAATCGATGCAATAAAGAGAATCATTATTGCAATGATAACTTGAGGAATATACATCAATACTTGTGTAAGAAACATATTCACCTGCGTCAGGCCAAGAATATCAAATGCGGCAATAACAAAAATGATAATAAAGAACATCTCTGCAAGCCACCCGAGGAATGCGCCGGCATTCAACGTATATCCTGCTTTTGCGAGAAATGTACCCACTCCCGCTTTCGAGAGCCACGCATCCATCTTCATTGCATCGACAAGCTCGTGCACCACACGACAAACTGCTACACCAACTATCCATCCCACAATGATAAACATCAGTGCAATGAAAAGTTTTGGAAGTGTTGCGGCGATACCATCGGCGACACTCTGAACTGAATTTATAAACTCTGCTTGAATTAACTGCAACATAAAAATATTGGTTTTTATAATAATAGAGACCGAATATGCCCTGTTGCTAATTATACCAGTTGCATTACATTAGTGGAGAAACACGGAATAACCCTGTGGAAAAGTATTGGAGAT
>DIZR01000010.1:0-3771 GCA_002429425.1 Patescibacteria group bacterium UBA6023 | reverse complement strand
ATATTGTGGATAGCAATCATTCCAAGGCGAGACCTTGGAATGGTGAACGGAAGTTATTTTCTCTTTCCTCCGTAGACCGTCGCCTCGAGTATAACAAGGCGTTTTTCAAGTTTCACAAACTCAGCACGATCAACTTTTTCTCGCATCCCAGATTTGATTTCTTCGACATCCTCCATAACACGCGCAATCATTACGGTGTGCGAATCGAGCTTGCGTCCATGCTGTTCGAGTGTAACCGCAAGTCGATCAACTTTATCATTGAGGCCAGAAAACTGCTCCCCAATTGCGGAAACACTGTGCTGAAAATTTTCCGTAACAGAACCAATATAACGCTTGATTTCGTCAGTGTGTTCATCCACTTTTCTCACAACAGATTTTTTGACCACTTTTTTCATGTTTCAATATTACTCTGGAAGGTGTATTACGTCAAAATTAAGTGCAGAAATTACTTGCACCAAGATTAAAACAACTTTAACTTATTCAGCACCACGAGGTGGGGGTAATCGATGATGTCACGGATGAATTTATCATAAATACCAAAACGGTATTCAAACTCTGAAGTCTCCAACATTCCATAGGTAAGCTCCTTTCCAAGCTCAGCTTCAAGTCGCTTCAATACTCCCTCGATGACAGGCTTCTTCATTTTGTCACCGACAAGTAATACATCGACACGGGAGTCTGTCTCATCGATAAGTATTCCCGAAACGATGATCAATTTCATTTGACCACAATTCTTGAAACGTCCGGCAACGTCTTCTTTTCCAAGTGCAATCTCCGTAACCAGCGAACGCAGTGGAGCGAGGAATGGGAATGAGGAATCCAATCCATATCCAACAACTTTTTTCTTTTCAAGCTCACCATCCTTGCTCGACTTCTTGGGGTGCATTTTAATCACGGTGCGCTGTTTGATTAGTCCAATGCTTTCGAGCATCCGAATTTCTCGGGAAAGAGTAGCGCCCGTTACTTTACTTCGCTTTCCCATTTCGATTTTCTCAAACACATCCTCGGAGTTCATAAGAAAGAGTCTCATCAATTTTACTCGCGCCGGTCCACCGAACATTTTTGCAAGAATTTCCATAGCTTCCATTCTACCACCCAAAAACAAATGAGCACGAGGAATTTTCCCCAGAAAACAAAAAAACCACCTTGGAAAGGCGGTTTTTTTGTGCAAACAATATTACTTCAAATTCACCTTTCCACCGGCCTCCTCGATGCGCTTCTTTAATGCCTCTGCCTCGTCCTTCTTCATACCAGCCTTCACCAATGAAGGTACGCCATCGACGAGATCCTTTGCCTCCTTGAGTCCAAGCGCCAAAACCTCCTTAATGATCTTGATGACCTGAATTGGTGTTGCGCCTGCCGCTCCCAGCTCAACATCGAACGAATCCTTCTCTTCTGCTACTGGACCGGCTGCTGCTGCGGGTGCTGCTGCGGCCGTTGCGGATACGCCCCATTTTTCCTCAAGCATCTTCACGAGCTCATGCAATTCGATAAGGGTCAATTTTTCTACTCCCGCGACAATGTCCTTGAACTTTGCGGGGACTTCCACTACTGTTTTTGTTTCTTCCATACGATAAGTTATTTAATGAAATTAATTTATGCTGCGACTGGTATTGCTTCGATCGGTGCTGGTACTTGTGGAGCGACAGTGCCCATTCCCGCTGCATGAAGGTCGATGACACGTACCACACGTGCAATTGATTCGTTCAACATGCCGACGAACTGACCGAGCAGTGCATCACGTCCCGGAATCGACGCGAGTTGCGTGATTTCTTCCTTCGACATATATGCGCCTTGATATACACCTCCCATAAGTGACACCTGGTCTGCATGTGTCTTTGCGAACTCGAATACTCCCTTTGCAGGAGCGATCGGGTCAGTTGACCATGCGAGTGCAAGCTCACCAACGAGCTCTGGCTGTGTGCCAGTTACTTTCTTTGCATCGAGTGCGCGCTTTACGAGCGTCTTCTTTGCAACATAGTAGGTAACACCGGACTCACGAAGTGACTTGCGAAGAGAGGTAATCTCCTTAACAGGAAGCTTGTGAAAATTCACAAATACCACTGTCTCGGCATTCTTCATTCCCGCGTCGAGCGTTGTGAGAACTTCTGTTTTCTTTTGTTTACTGATTGCCATAAAAACAAAAATAATTTTTGATAAAAAAAATCGACCAGCGCTTAGGAGTAGTCGACATAATAACTCATATGAGTTTTATCATCGGCCTCGGCAGGTATTATATCGAGTTACCCCGAATTCCTACTGTCTTGAGCGTTGTTCATAGTATATTCAAAATTTCCAAAAGGTCAATATTGCTCACAAATATATTATTTTAATCTACTCACAATAAAGATAACGGCGACAGAACACAGGATAATTCCAATAAAGCCAAATGCGAGTCGAAAAAATGTGCGATTGAAATACTGCATATGTACTTATTATACAGAGCAAAAATCGAAGATGCGAGGAATGTGAAAATTGACATAATAAATTTTAATGTTAGTATTCATTTTGGACATTGTTCAATTTAAATAAGGAAATATCTTCAGTGGAACCTTTACCGACTTATATTACTCACTCAAAGCTTACCAAGGATCTTGCGTCGAGCCGTTTGCAACTAAGCGAATTACAGTACGCGCACACGATGATACTTATCGCATTGCGCAAAGAGTTTCTTAATGTTTTGAACGAAATATTCGATGAACTCCGAACGGCGTATGAAGAATGCGTCACACAGCGCGCGGAATGGTTTATTCTTGATATTGAAGAAAGTAATGAAAAAATTATTTTCATGGTGCGTTTTAGTATAAAAGAAACTTGCTCTATTATCTCTGAACATACCAATCGTGAGCTTATGAATCTCTATCTGTCACTTGCGATAGAGGCAGAGAAACGTTTTCTCGCGCTTGGTGACATATTCGTCATTCGTCCTATTGCTGCTTAGCAAACAACCCGCAACACATTGTTGCGGGTTTTTTTTACAAATGACTCACACGTACAACTCCAAGGTCCGTCTTTGGATAGAATAATCTACTCCATCAAGTTCTCTTCTTTATATCTCATCCACTCTTCGACGAATTCCGCAAAATCTCCCTGCTTTTCAAAATAATCAGGAAACTCCGAGGGAGTGAGGATGGCGAACTCCTCACGTTTCCCAACCGCATAGTCCTCATAACTTGAATAGCGATATTCCTCGAGATATTTCTTTGCCTTAGAAAGATTACGAATTCCTTTTTCCTTCCACTCCGGTTCGATCAGCTTCACGGGATTCAAATGAATATACGCATAGAGATACTTCAAATACTCATCACGATTCACATGCTCCGCCTTGAATGTTCCCTGAAATAAAGACCCGCTCCGTTTATATTTTTTATTAAAATACATCGCATATGATGTTCCCAATTTCTCCATGAATAAGGAGATATTCCCATCTTTTTTTTCCTTAATGAGCAAATGAAAGTGATTTGGCATAAGGCAGTACGCACCAATACTCACCAATTGCTCACCTCTATCGAGTTTGTCCAAGGGTACCCCTAGGATTCTTTTGTATGAAAATGCCTTATCCCCATTTCCAACAAAAAGCAGCTTAATAAAGCGATTACGATCGTCATCACTCAAAAATATTTCTCTTTTATCCACTCCCCGGTTATAGACATGATAATACTCACCTTCTGCGAAACTAATTTTCCGTTCCATTTCCCTATGATACAGGAACAACCCTGATTGTCCTAGGGTACCCCTAGTACATACCCCAGGACAACAAAACCCCCTCTT
>DIZR01000072.1:7311-7664 GCA_002429425.1 Patescibacteria group bacterium UBA6023 | reverse complement strand
CCTTAATCTCATTACGTGCCAAGGAGTTTGGAATAAAAACCAAAAAAGTTATTCGAAGCGACTTGTGGTATTTACCGATAAGATAATTGAATAATAGATTGTGTTTTTTGTAATAAAATGAGTTATTTATGGAAGCAGTTTTTAACTGTTTCGCATGAAGAATTTGTTTTTTAGTATCTCACCTTGAAGAGAATCCACTTATGGGGGATACTTTGAGCATGATCTTTAATGTGTTTTTTAATGAGAAGAAGTGGCGTAATGAGGTAACCACGAACGACAATTGGTATAAAATTGTATATCCAGAATTTGAGGCAATATTGACCAAATACGAGGGCAAACCGCAAAAGCTAAGG
>DIZR01000072.1:6553-7255 GCA_002429425.1 Patescibacteria group bacterium UBA6023 | reverse complement strand
AGCTAAGGAATGCTGCCAGAAACGCTGTTTACGGCTTTTTTGAGGGTCTCATGGATGAAAAGAGGGTACGTCTTGGGGGGATTGGGAAGGATTGGGATGTGGAAAGGAAACCCATTGATGTGATTGTCATTCATCATACAAAGGGTGATAGTGGGATGACGTGGCAACGACTTAATGCTATGCATTTGCTCCGCTTGTATGCGAAGTCCTATTTTTCTCCATCGACCGAGAAGGAAATACAAGGATTACCCATATTCTCTAATCATTTTCGTTCCAATGATAATACGCGAATGGTTTTTTATGCATATCACTGGCTTGTGCGCGAAGATGGCACTGCGGAGCGATTGCTTGCTGATAATGAAATAGGATGGCATGCAGGGAATTGGGATATTAATTGTCGGAGTGTGGGAATTTGTCTTGATGGTAATTTCGAACATGCAACACCACCGCAACGAATGATCGAGGGGGCAAAAAAAATCATCCAAAATCATTATGCACACGTGGAGTATGCATGTATCATTCCGCATAAAAATGCGAATCCAAAAACAACTTGCCCCGGGGAATGGTTTCACGAGGTGAAATGGAAATAATGAAATTGAAATATGAATACAATTTTATTTACTCATGAAGAACATTTACGTTCGATGTAGCGGTCGCTACATCGAACGTAAATGTTGGAGTTTCATTTCTCCTCACTCCGTA
>DIZR01000072.1:1084-6361 GCA_002429425.1 Patescibacteria group bacterium UBA6023 | reverse complement strand
CCGCGGGCTCTTAGCTCAGTTGGTTAGAGCACTGCATTCACATTGCAGGGGTCGGAAGTTCGAGTCTTCCAGGGTGCACAAGCGAGACTCACAATGCAAAAGCATTGTGCGCTTGTGCAAGCCGGAGATATGTCGAGGCATTGCGAGGTATCGAGGCGGGGTCGCGAGCACTTACGTAGATTACGAGCGAAGCGAAGTAATATACTTAGTGACTTGTGACCACAAAAACGTTAAGAAAATCTCCCCCATTTACATCTCCACCCTCACCCTGTAGTCTGAAAACTAGAACCTCTCATTTTGGAGAATATCATGTTTCGCAAAATGTTCTTGCTGCTTTTTATTGCGGTACTTTTCTTTGCCTTCGGTCTTACATGTAAAACGGTATCTGAAAATCCTCGTAGCGAATTAGCCCGATTGGTAGCTGAAAATGTTCATTTACATCAAATCTTTACTCATACGACTGACTCAGCGAAGGATCCTTTTGCAAAAATTTATTTGCTTGCAGATGAGCTCTGTACAAATATTTATCCTGCACCTACCAATGTTACTGAATGTGCCAACAAACTTAGTCATGGTCTTGCGAAATCTTTTGATCCGCATACGATGTTTTCTGACCAATCAGAAGCAAAAGAGCGTCAAGATGATAGCAAGGATAATTTTGACGGGATAGGAATAAGTATAACGAAATCTCACAATAGCGCAGCGATTATCGTGCAGGATCTTGTGGCGGGTGGTATTTCAGAAAAATATGGAATAATTCCCGGCGACACTATTTTAAGTATTAATAATGTCCCCGGATCGCAATTTCAAAATATTCTTGATGCAGCACGTGCCATACGTGGAAGACCCGGCACGTATGTTAATCTTGAAATACAACACAAGGATAAAGAGCCCCCATTTCGCGTTTCAGTGATGCGGAAAAATATTTTTCGACCACAGATCGAAGGTTCAATGCTTACGTACCAAGGTAAGAACTATGGACTTATCAAGGCACATCGATTTGAAGATGGGTTTGCGCAAGAAATGGAAAATCAGGTTCATCGAATAATGCGTTCTTCACACGGATTGAGTGGACTCATTGTGAGCGTCGAGGGTAATCCCGGTGGCTCGCTTTATGAGGTGGATAATGCACTTGATCTTTTCATGGATGCCGAAAGTTTTGTCCTTGAACGAAATCGGAATGGGATAGAAAAAGTGATAAGTAATCCGCTTGTACACATGCCGGGTGATATGACCAACGGGATCCCTATGCTTGTTGTGGTAAACGGAAGGTCGGCATCCGCATCGGAAATATTTGCTGGTGCGTTGCAACATAACGGAAGAGCCCTTATATACGGCACTAAAACATATGGGAAGGGAACGATCCAAAACATTATTTCCCTCGCTGATGGGTCTGAAATTCGAGTAACTATTGCTGAGTATCTTATTGGTACACCCAGAGATTGGGTTCCAGTCCAGTGTATTGGGGTGATTCCTGATGTGGTACGTATACAAAAAAATAATTCAGAAAAATTACCTACGGAATGCGCCGAGGAGGGAAGTATTTCATCAGGAGGTCCCATGAGTAATCCACCCCCACACAATTCTTTCGCACTTTCGCACCCTAAGGAGTTTGTTATCGGACAACACATGATAAGTGCGTTTGAACAATACAAACAAATGCACAAGAAGAACAAAATAGATTAATATTGATATGCATATTAGCCCCCACGTTGGGGGATTTTTATTTACCAACTACCTGATGATCCACCACCACCGGAGCTTCCTCCGCCAAATCCTCCAAATCCGCCTGACCCCCCACCGAATGAATTACCCCCAGTCCACCATGGGGGATTTCCTCCAGACGCTGCGGAACGCTCGTATCCCGCTGAAACAATATAATCAAAAGTAAGCCCAATGAGTGTAAGGATAAGGAATATAAGCGAGCCACTAAATAGCGTAAATAAGAAATATTTCCATATACCAATACCAACAATTGCACCAAGTATTCCACCGAGCCACCACTCCTTGGAGCGAGCAAGTATCGCCGCAAGCCATTGGAATATACTTACAATAACAAAAATAATGATCAATCCGTTTCCCGTAATTCCGGTAAGGGGGTTTGAAATGTTGTTGCTTTCTGGTGATGCAACATATTCTCCTTTTGTGGCTTCGATGATTTTGCTTACCCCAATGCTTATTCCCTCACTGTATCGTCCTTGTTTAAAAAGAGGAGTAATGTCATTTTGAATAATTGCATGAGCTGTCGCATCGGGTAGCGCGCCCTCAAGTCCATACCCCACCTCAATACGCAGTTTTTTGTCATCGCGTGCGATAAGAAGCAGGACGCCATTGTCTTGTTTTGCCTTGCCAATCTTCCAATCCTCAAATATTTTTTGCGCAACATATTCAATTGTGTCACCCTGAAGGGAAGGAATTGTGACCACTGCTATCTCATTACTTGTTGTTTTTTCTACTTCAACAAGTTTTGCTTCGAGTAGTTGTTGCTCATCAGGTGAAATCATTTCCGCAAGATCTGTAACATATCCCGTTGGAGTTGAAAGTGGTGTGTAAGCGAATGTAGTGGTGACAAAAAATCCCCCCAACATAATACCGAGGAGAATTTTTGTACTGTATGAATAATAATTCTTCATCGACGATAATACTAGAATTTTACCGCTGGTGCTACTTGCGCACCCTCGACTGCATCAAAATATGTTCGTTCATGGAATCCAAAGAGGGGTGCAATGATGCTTCCGGGAAATTGTTTAATCTGTACGTTATATTTCTGCACTGTATCGTTAAACCTACCACGTTCAGTTGAAACACGATTTTCGGTTCCTTCCAATTGTGCCATGAGTGTATTCACATTGTCTGCTGACTTTAGTGCGGGATAGTTTTCCATAATAACCAAAAGTCGTGAGAGCGATGTTTCGATTTCTCCTGCTGCTTTTGCTTTTTCATCAACCGAGGTCGCGTTTGCATAGTGCGTGCGCGCATCAGCGATCTTGCCGAATATTTCTCCCTCCTGCTTCATTACTCCTTTTACTGATTCGACAAGGTTTGGAATGAGGTCGAGGCGACGTTGATATTGTGTTTCAACCTGAGCCCATTGACTATCAACCCCTTCATTCATTGTAACGAGTTTATTGTAAAATGACGCACACCAAATACCGAACAGTACTAATATTCCTATAATTACCCAGAGAATGTGAGATTTTTTTGTTTGTGTATCCATGATGTCCTCATTATCAGTGGCAACAAGATTTTTTGCAAATGAAATAAAAAGCTAAGTCACAAATCATTAAGTTTTCTGGTGTTACTTGCACGAAACGGTTTCAGCGAAAGATAAAGGGAATCTCGCCTTACAGGCGCAGTATCCCTTTTCCATTTACTTACGATAGGAATCGTTCGTAAATATGGAAGAAGGGCTTCGATTCCTCTATCGGAAGCCAAGCAGTTGGCTTCCTTCGCCCACAATTAAAAAATCCGNNCGGATTTTTTAATTGTGGGCGATAGAGGGATCGAACCTCTGACCTCTACTACGTCAAAGTAGCGCTCTACCAACTGAGCTAACCGCCCTTCCTCCTCTGCTTCTAAGAAAACGAATCTTTGTAGAACATTTTTACGTTATCTACCAAGACAGCTAACCGCCCATCGTCAACCAAAACAGTATAGTGATACTAACAAAAAGTACAATAATCGACAAGTTAAATTTTACTTTTAATTTGCTGCATTCCTTGCAATATTTTTGGTGTGGTATATTCTAAAAAATGGATTCATGATAGAGAAGGAGATAGTGATGAGCAAGCTATTTGTAGTTCTTTTTACATTTTTTGTTGGATTTACGGGCATTCGTTCGTATGCAGAACAAAGCATCTTACAAGACAAACCATCAAGTTCAACTGAGCTTGTTGAATTAATTGAAAAATTGTCCTGTGATCAAGTGCAGAATCTTATTGAACAAACTGCAAAGACTATTGGTACGGAAGGAACGGAAAATATTGTTGCACAACATCAACGCCGATTGTTCGAGACCTATGCAATTATTCGTCGATGTGGACTTAATTCAGTTACTGATGAGAAAATGCTTGATGGACAGCTCTCAGGAATGGTTGGGGCACTTAATGATCCGCATTCTGATTTTCTCAATAATACAAAATTGAAGGAAATGGATGAGGATTTCAATCGGCACTTTATTGGCATTGGAATTGAAACTTTGCCCATTATGAATGAAGGAAAGTTCATTGGTGTGAAAGTTGTTGCACCAATTCCAGGATCACCCGCAGCATTAGCGGGAGTGTTACCCGATGACCAGATCACGGAAATTGAGGAGGACGGGGAATCATCTCATCATATTTCATCATTTAAGAACATCAGAGAGGTGATGAAAAAAATTCGTGGAGTAATGGGGAGTAGTGTTACGCTCACATTTGAACGAAAGGGTGTATCACATCCTATCGTCATGCGACTGAAGCGTACTGCTGTTGCTGAGAGCATGATAAGTGGAGAAGTGCTTCCTTCGGGGTGGGTGTGGATGCATATCACGCAATTTACCGGTGAAAAATTCTGCGAAGATCTTTTACAGAAAGAACGAATGCTTCAAGATAAAGCCGGTAGTAGTTTTCGTGGAACAATTCTTGATCTGCAAAATAATCCTGGTGGTACTGTAGAGGATGCACTTTGCACGGTATCACTGTATGCACGGGATATTGATAAAGATAAATCAATTATTTTGCTGGAGGACAGGGATGGCATCCACGATTTTGGGCCAATGGGATATATAAAAAATCCAGGGAATATTTTACAAGGGAAACCATTGGTTATTCTTGTAAATCCCGGATCTGCCTCTGCGTCAGAAATTGTTGCAAAAGCTTTCCAGTATTATGGAATTGGTGAGGTAGTAGGAACGCCAACGTATGGAAAGGGATCAGTCCAACAGGTTATTCCACTTTCTGATGGTATGGTGGCAGTCAAGCTGACTATTGCGCAATACCTCATTGGACCAGCATCCGATCCCGTTGCAGTTCAGAAGATTGGGGTTATGCCAAATATTCTGATGAATAATCCAAAAGATGCATCAATGCAATTTAGCTATGAACGTGACCTTGTTGGGAGTATTCCTACTTCTACGGCAGTAAAGGAAAAGCCAGTAATTCCAACCCAAAAAAGCAATCCACTTCTATTTAATGAAATTATTGATGTGCTTACGCAAAAGCCATTTCTATTTACGTTACAAAAATAAAAATAAAAAACACCCCAGTATGTTGGGGTGTTTTTATATTGATAAATATTATG
>DIZR01000072.1:512-981 GCA_002429425.1 Patescibacteria group bacterium UBA6023 | reverse complement strand
GTGTATAAGAGACAGTGCATATAGATATCCTCGAGTGCACGCACCGCGTCTCCCGCAGCGATATTATTCTGATGATAGAGCACATCAGTACAGTCTCCCGCAGCCCAAATTCCTGCAGTCGTTGTTGCCTGAGTTCGTGGGTCAATTTGTATCTGATTAAATTTGTTTAATGTAACAATGTTTTTGACGTATTCAGTCGAAGGAATGAGTCCAACCTCGACAAATACACCCGCACAAGAGATTTCTTTTGTTATGCCATCATTCATATCTTTGTACACCATCGTGGTGACGAATTTGTCACCCCTTACTTCGACAAGCTCAGTATTCGTGATGCCTTTCATTTTTGGGTTCGCGAGTACTTTTTCGACAGTCACTGGGTCTGCGCGATATTCCGGTCCACGCTGAAGAAGTGTAACGCTGTTTGCGTATGCGAGGAGTTGCGCTGCAGTTTCAAATCCCGCATTTCCAC
>DIZR01000072.1:0-456 GCA_002429425.1 Patescibacteria group bacterium UBA6023 | reverse complement strand
ACATCTTTTCCTGTATAGAGTGGTCCGTCGCATGATGCGCAGTACGTGATACCTTTATTTTCAAATTCTACTGCTCCTGGAATTTCGAGTTTGCGACGCTTGCTTCCTGATGCGACGAGGACGGTTTTTGCCTCATATGCTCCGCCTGACTCAGTTGTTACCTTGAATCCTTCTCCTGATTTTTCCACATTCGTGACAAGTTCCTGATCCTTTATATCAACAATATCAGCTTTATATGCTTCAAGATGAGCCTTGAGCTGGTTTGCAAGATCTGCACCTGAAATATTAATAGTTCCAATCCAATTTTGGATTCCTTCAGAGACAATGGATTGCCCACCCCAGTCGCTAGTCAAAAGAAGTGTTTTTAATCTTTTGCGTGCCGCATAGACTCCTGCCGCCACCCCTCCTGGTCCTCCTCCGATAATTATAAGATCGTGCATATGATATTTTTTAGAT
>DIZR01000081.1 GCA_002429425.1 Patescibacteria group bacterium UBA6023 | reverse complement strand
GTACCTGACGTTGGAAAGTTATTCGGATTAATTACTGCACGTAATTGTGCCTCAAAATCATCAATTTCTCTTTCAAATTTCTTTTTACGTTCTTCACGCTCACTAAGCATTTTTTTATAATTTGATTCTTTATTTTTTGTTGTCCTCAATAATGATAACTGTGCCTGTCTTTCCCTGTCGGCAATTTCCTTTTGGTCAGCAAGTTGTACATTAAATCCGGAAAGTGTTTTCTTTTCTGTAAGATGCGCTGTTTTTGATTGCCCAAGCTCTTCCTTCAGGCGTTCTAAACTCTTAACATTATCACCAATTGAGATCTGAAGTTTGGCAATATTATCAATATCCTCAAAGAATGTCGAAATACTCGAGTTTGATAAAAGTACTTCGAGCATCGTGTCTGAATCAGATTCATCAATTTTATGAATAATGTTCGCTATAACTAATTTATTTTGATTAATTTTTCGTTCCTTATAGGTGATATTATTGCTTAAGTCATCTATCGTAGAATTTGTTCGCTCGATCTTCTTTTGAGTAAGCTGTATGTCTTTTCCTAGTTTTGCGCGGGAAAGATCCAGAGTTTGTACTGCACCCTGAAGAGTCTTCTTTTGTGTACCCACGACATCGAGTTGTACCTTGTATTCTAAAATTTCTTGTTCAAGTTTTTTAATATCATCAGTGCGCGAGGAAATATTTTGCTTGATACTATCAATAGGTGACGTTTGTGCGAAGACCCGTTGTGCAGTAATTAGAGTAAAAAAAACTAAAGTAACAATAATTGTACTCGAAATAAACACAACATATTGCTTTAAGGTCATATTATCCATGGCAAAGAGCAATTGCATGCCCAATACGTTTAAGCGTCACACTTTTTCCTAGGATCTGTGCAAGCTGAAATGGATCAGGAGACTTATCTCGTCCTGAAAGTGCGTAACGCATAGGCCAGAGCACTTGTCCCCTCCCCTCATTTGTTGCATATTCCCAAAGAGCATTTTTAATGATTTCTTGACCAAAATTCTTCTCATCAATTCCCATAATAATATCACATACTTTCGTAAGTCTCTGAGTAAGCATCGTATTATCGCGTTCATCTTTCCAGAATAATTTCTCCTTCTCATAGGATGGTTGAGCAAAATAAAATGTCAGTTCACCAGCTTCTCCCATTTCTCGTATCTGCCCGAAGGAGGTGATGTGCTCAATAAGAAGATCATTCATGGACATAAGTTTTTCCTTAGAGAACTCAGCGAGCTCGGTAATCTGGCGTGGGAGATAATTGCTTATTTGGCGAAACTGTTCCTCTTTGGTGAGTAATTTCATATGCTCCTTATTTATCCAGTTCAGTTTTTCTACATTAAAAATTCCTGAACTTTTTTGCACACGATCGAGTGCAAACGATTGCATAAGTTCGTCCTTTGTAAATATTTCTTTTTCTGTACCAGGATTCCATCCAAGCAATGCAAGAAAATTTAAAATTGCCTGTGGGAGGTACCCCTTATCTCGATAATACGTAAGTGGTTCTGCGCCACGACGTTTCGATAATTTTGCACGTGACTCATCAAGCACAAGTGGTAAGTGCGCATAGTGTGGAATAGCATAACCAAGTGCTTCATAAAGAAGTATTTGTCGCGGAGTATTTGCAATATGATCCTCACCGCGCACTATGTGCGTCACTCCCATTAATGCATCATCAACAACAACCGCAATATGAAAAAGTGGTTCAGTAATAGACTTTGCAATAACAAAGTCACCAAGATCGGTGGTGTCAATTTCAATTCGTCCACGAATAAGATCATCAAAAGAAACCTGCTTCCCTGGATTTTTAAATCGTACGAGTTCACGAATAATACCTGAGCCATCCTTTGCTTCTTCTTTCGAGATGTATGCATAACCACCTGCAATCAATGACTCTAGTGCCTCGGAATGTTTTTGAACAAGCTCACTCTGACGATAAAGTGCATCATACTCAAGATTTAGCCATGCAAGTGATTCGAGAATATTTTCTTCATATTCCTTTTTGGAACGTTCACGATCAGTATCTTCGATGCGTACAATAAATTGGCCATTATGCTGTCGTGCAAAAAGATACGAAAAAATAGCCGTACGGTAGTTTCCTCCATGAAGTAATCCTGTGGGGCTTGGTGCAAATCGTGTAATTACTTTTTTTTCTGTATCGAATGACATGTTTATGAAATATAAATTTTATCTTGAGACACTTTTGGGAAAAGTTTGTCAAAATTATTAGTCATGGTGAGTAGTAATTGAAAGTAATACCTGCGCAATTTTCTCTGCTGCATCAGGTTTTGTAAATTGCTTTGCGCCTTCGATCATTCTTATTTGGGTTGCATTGTCACTCATGATTGATTCAATGACTGAATAAAAAAGCTCCGGTTTTAAATTTGCCTCTTCAATTACCGTACACGCACCCGTACGTGCATAGCTATATGCATTTTCACGCTGATGATCATCGCGTGCAATAGGAAGAGGAATAAGTATCGATGGTTTACCCCAAATCGCAATTTCAAATATTGCTGAACCCGCACGAGAAATGATGAGCGTTGATGCTTTTGCGGCAAGACGAAGCTGGGATGACTCAAGAAAGGCAAATGGTCGATAGCGATTTGCGTGTTGATTCTCAGGAAGCATCCCGGCTGCACGCTTCTTCATCCATTGATAATTATTTTCACCTGTTTGATGAATAATTTGCGATTTTTCAACAAGACGTGGGAGGATGTCAATAATAGCTTCATTAATACGTTCCGCACCCTGAGAGCCACCAATGACAAGGATAACAGGGATACCCGGTTCAAGCTGGAGCACTGCAAATGGATCCTCTGGTGGTATAAGTAATACACTTTTTCGTATTGGTTGTCCGGTAAGGGCAATGCGATCTTTATGTATAAAATATTTTGTTGCCTCCGGGTATGAAATTGCGATCTTTGATGCATAATTACCCACCCAGCGATTAACCTTTCCGGGAACAATATCGGATTCATGAATTACAACAGGAATACGCAGGAGCCTTGCCGCAAACATTGCAGGAAAGCTCGCATAACCACCTTTTCCAAAAACAACATCCGGGTAGATTGAAAAGATTTTAAATACTGCAACAGTACTTCCAAAGAAAGTCTTAAACATATCGAGAATATTCCTTGGGGAAAAATATGTACGTCGTTTTCCTGCCATAACTTCAACAAATGTAATACCCGTCTTCGTAAGCAAATCACGATCAAATGGTGTATCTGACATATAAAAAAGCTTAAGATCGATCAAGTGTTCCTTGTCTGCAAGTTCGTTAACCGCTTCAGCAACAGCAATAATCGGATAAAAATGCCCCCCTGTTCCCCCTCCTGCAAATAATATTTTCATATGTTTCTGTATCGCGAAATGTTAAGTAAGATACCGACTTCTGCCATCGCTACTAGTAATGCAGTCCCCCCATGACTTACAAATACCAGCGGAACTCCCGTAAGTGGTGCAATTGCAAGCATTGAGGCGATATTTATGAATGATTGCGACACTATGAGTATAACAAGGCCAACCGCCATGAGTCCACTGAATACATCGGGTGCATATGCAGCGATCCATAGTCCCCGCAAGGCAAAAAGTAAATAAAGTATAACGAGTAAGGATGAACCAATAAAACCAAACTCTTCAGATGCGACAGCAAATATTGAGTCTCCTTGTGCCTCGGGAAGATAGGTAAATTTCTGCACACTTTGTCCAAATCCCTTGCCAACAACTTCACCGGAACCAATTGCAATAAGTGATTGACGTAGTTGATATCCTGAACCCTGAAAATCAGTGTGATTCCAAAGTGTGGTAAATCGATCAAGCACGTACGGTCGCCACAATGCAAGTGCACCTAAACCTACAATTCCAATAAGAAAAAGAATAAGTATATCCCTCCACCGTGCGCCCGCAACAATATACATCGAAGCACCGGCACATGCGGTAATCAAAAAGCTACCCGTGTCACGCTGTGCTATAAATATTGCACATGCAATACCCATCACTCCAAGTAGCGGATAAATACCAAAAAGTGGTGAGTGAATTTTTCGTTTATACAGAGTAAGCCATGCAGCGAGATAGACAATAATGCTGAATTTAAGTAATTCTCCCGGTTGAAATGTTGTGATACCTAAATCAATCCAGCGCCTTGCTCCACCATGCTCCATTCCAATACCAGGCACAAAAACAAGGAGGGAAAGCACAACGCTGATAGCAAGTAACCAAAATGCATGCTTTCGAATAATTTGATATTTAATGCGAGATGCAATGTACATCACCAGAGCCCCTCCAATAAATCCAAAACCTATTTGTGACAGAAGCATGTTCCAAAATTTAGATTTACCATCCTCAAGGGTTCCCAATGCAGCGGAAACAAATATAAAGAAGCCCACAATAAGCAGTGCGACAACAATGGCAAAAAAAATCCTATCGATACTCTTTCGCTTCATCCCACCATTATACCCTTAATGTGCTGTATTTTACTGTGTATAAGCGCGACATTCATGCCAGGCGAGGTGTATATTATGTATAAATCAAAAAATAAAGATATGAGGACGAATGAAGTATTTTCATGAACTATCCGACCAATTGAATGATTACTCCAATAACCGCAAGAATCATACTCATTACCCAGTAACGCATTGTCACTTTGTACGGAGGCCAACCAAGTGCTTGCAAATGATTGTGCAGCGGAGCAACGATAAATACCTTCTTTCCACGGTATTTTTTTGATACGATCTGCATGATACTTGAGGCACTCGTAATAACAAGCAAAAAAGCAATAATAGGGAGTACGAATACTGCATTTGTAAGGAAGGCCACAACAACAAGCGATGTAGTGAGGGCCATTGTTCCTGTTTCTGAGATAAAAAATCGTGCAGGGGGAATATTGAACCAGAGAAACGCCAAAAGACCTCCCACAACAACGGAAGCATATGCAGCAATATCAATTTGTCCATTTGCAAAAGCAATGATGGCATATGCTGAGTAGATTGAAGCAAATACCCCACCAGAAAGACCGTCTACTCCATCGATAATACCTCCTGAATAAATACCAATAACAAAAATAATAAAAATTGGAACAAAAAGTATTCCAACATATAAATTTCCCCAAAATGGAATATGGATACTATCAATACCAAGCTTCCAATAAAACCACCATGCACCAAGAAGTCCGAGTAAGAATACAAAAAATAATCTTGTCTTCAGGGATAATCCGCCACCCTTATATGTTCCCCGATCACGACAGACGAGGTAGTCATCAACAAGTCCGCAAAGCGCACCTGCGATAAGGGTAAAAAGTGGTAACCACGTTTGCCCGCGAGAGAGAAAGTTAAGTTTACCGGTAATCCCATTAGGAAAAAGCAGCGAAAAAATCCAAAGAATAATAACGGTAATAAGGACACTTCCCCACACCACGATACCACCCATCCGTGGAGTTTTGCGCTCTTCGTCATTATGTAACTTACTTGATATTGTCGCTTCCTTCCCATCAATCGTATGTTTTACGCTCGTCTTTTTCCACATCTTGTGTTTATACAGAAAATTCGTGAGAAGTGGCGTCATCACTATGCCAATAAAAAATGCAATCGCAGAAGGTATCAGTATTTTAATAACATCGAGTGTCATATTATTATTTTATTGAGCTATTTTTTGTTATCTCCAAGACAGTTGCACGGAGCAATTGCTCTACATCAGCAAAGCGACCCTCATACGTGGAACCCAAAACAGCAATTACCACCGGATGATTAATTCCAATATCCACAACAACAACAAGGTTTCCGCCAGCAAGGTCTGTATACCCCGTTTTTGAACCAATAATTCCGTTTATACGCGCAACATCAGGATTTGTATTTGTCACATGATGAAGAATATTATTTTCTGATCTAAAGTTGCGACGTGCGTATGTGGTTGAGTTAAATATACTCGGATGCTTGAGAAATACATATTCAAGAAGCATCGATATATCCCGCGCGGAACCATACGCACCAGAAATAGTCTTATCCACATCGAGTCCACTCTCATTGAGAAATCGACTATTTTCAAGGCCAATTTCACGTGCCTTTGCATTCATTTTACTAATAAACATTTTTTTATTTAAAAGACGGTCAGTTGAAGATGCTCCAGTAAGCATTGCTCCTGCCGCATTTGCAATTGCACTCGCACCGTCATTTGATGAGGATATCAGGGTAAAATCCAATAATTCATTGAATTTCCAGGCTTCATTCGCATAAAGCCCCGAATCACCCTCGATAAGAAGATCTTCGGGGTGAATCATGATCATCGAATTTTCCGGCAGTATTTCTGTTGCGACAATCGCGGTCATCATTTTTGTAACTGACGCAAGCGGAAGTTGTGCATATTCATTCATACCATACAATTTTTTGTGGTTTAATATATCCCAAACATAAACACTTTTTGCCTCAAGATGAAGTGCTGAATAGGATGATGGTGGTACAAGTATAGATTTTGCTGTCGAATATGGATTTCGTGTGGTTATATTATTTTGACTGATTGTTGCTGATTCATTACTATCTGGAGAATTTTTTTGTAGTGCCTGTATTACTCGTGGTCCGGTAAGGAAGCCAAGAATAAGTACGGCAAGAAAAATCTGAATTTTCGTTACAGTAGTCATAATATCTATAATGCGCTATCAGCTTCAGTATGTTCACGTAATCCATCATCGTCAAATCTTTCACCAGCCTCGTCTTCCTCCCATGTATCTGCTTCCACTTCAAGTTCCATCGCATTTTGATCCATCACACGAGCGACAACTCCGGCATCTGAAACACCCTGTGCATCATCGGTAATTTGACTCAACTCAGTATGCATCGTCATGTTGGGTTCAATTTTTTCTTCTTCTTTTGTATTTGCGAACGCACCGAGTTGTGTGATGGTGTCGTGATAGTCGGGAAGCTCCTCTATTTTTCCTACTGCCATGTATTCGAGTAGTTGGAATGTTGTTCTATAATAAAAACTTCTTTGATCAGTAGGATTCTCAACCTTTTCGATAAGCCCTCGTACGAGTAAATTACGAAGAATAAATGTTGAATTCACACCACGAATATAGTCAATCTCACTCCGCGTTACTGGACCCTTATAAAGGACAATTGCGAGAGTTTCGAGTGCTGCCTTTGAAAGATCTTTTGAAAGTTCTTCCTTGGTAATGCTTTCAATAAGCGCACTCGCCCCAACCGCAGTGCCAAGTGTTACTGAATCACCATTCTGAACAAGCATAAGTCCCGCTTCAGCAAGTTTCCCCTCAAGTGCAGATAGTGCAGCACGTACCTCCTCTTCGGGGCGCTTTAGCAACACCGCAAGACGTTTTATGGTCATTGGTTCTGCGTGGTAGAACAATATGGCGGATATGGCTTTTGGGAGATCCATGTAAATGCAAGTGTAACGTATAAAATGGTTTTTTCAAAGATGATAACTTATGTTACCCATTCTTCCTAACCATACTCTGGGGTCTTGAATTTATGCGTTTCGATATCGATGTCGCCATAATCTTCATGTTGTGTGACATGCACAACGCCCTGCTTCACAAGTTCAAGCATCGCAAGAAAGGAAACGATTATTTCAATGCGATGCTCTTTTGGTATTGCAATTCCTTTTTGATAACGTGAAAATTGCGTAAAGCTCGTCTTCAGCGCCTGCGTCACACGGACAGAAAGTCGCGTCATCATCTCTTCGATTGAAACTATTTTTTTAACCGTTGCTTTTGGGATAATTATTTTCTTTGGAAGTGCGTGAATGACGGCACTCATTGATTCTCCCATCTGCGCCAATGTGAGGCGCGGATCAGGAGTAAAAACTACCCGCATTTCCGGTCGATCACTACGTTCAAAAATAAGTTGCTTCCCAAAATTTATTTTAACATGTTGGGAAAGATTTCTAAAAAGTTCATACACGGCAAGACGACGCTTGAGGTCGTCGATATCACTTTCTTCATCTTCCGTAAGGTTAAGTTGTGGAAGTATCGCTTTTGATTTAATAAGCACAAGCGTTGAAGCGACAAGAAGAAAATTTGCCACGTCATTCATTGGGTACGACTCAAATCGACGAATATGCTCAATATAGTCATCGGTGACCTTCGAAAGCGAAAAATCACTAATAAATAGCTTTCTCTTTTCAATAAGAGTCAGCAATAAATCGAGCGGACCTTCAAACTGCTCGGTCTTTATATGGTAGCTCACCTTATGCTCACCGAGTATTACTTGATCTTTTTCCTGCTCCATTATTTGATTATAGCAGATATCAAACGAAAAATTCCTTTCTACTTTGCGTAATCTACAAAATAGGATATTTTTGCAGCCGAACGCAACGAATCCACGAGTATTTGACCTTCCTTATTCAATTTCTCACGTTTCAGTTGGTCATGAATCTGAATTTTTGCAAGAGCAAGTTGATCTTGAGGAATATTTATTTTTTTCTCAAGGATATATTGATTAACCTCAGCATCAGTAACCACAATCTTATCAGCGAGTAATTTTTCTACTTCAATTTGTGTACGTTGATTATTTCTAAAATCTGCCATCGTAACACCCTGTGCAGCGAGCGCCTCCTCAAGCGTACTCCCCTGTGCAGTAATCTGGTCACTAATATATTTTATTCCTGCATTTATCTCTTCATCGGTCACCGTAATACCTCTCTTTCGAACCTCATCGGAAATAACCTTTTTAGTAATGAGCGCATTAAGTGCTTGTTTACCAGAAGATTTTTCAAGTGCTTGTATCACTGCGATACGACTGATCGGGCTTCCATTGACCGTTGCGGCAATAAATAATCCTTTGGAAAAATATATTGACACAATAACAGCTATAAAAATGGCAAGAATAGCAAGGTTTTTCTTACTTACCATAATGTTTCCATTTTTTGTTTGTGGAGTATTTTCTTTACTTATTTCTGATGAAACAGATATTTCTTCTTTCGTTTGCTCGTCCATATTATTTATTTATTATTATGAATTAGTATAAAATCCCTTAGTAT
>DIZR01000061.1:4669-7455 GCA_002429425.1 Patescibacteria group bacterium UBA6023 | reverse complement strand
GTTCGATTCTCCCATCCCGCACTGGCCAAAGAAAAACCACTCTCATCGAGTGGTTTTTTCTTTGTGAGCCAGTGCACGGATAGGGACTCAACTGCTTGAGTCCTGCGGGAGAATCGAAGGGCTTTGCATTATTTATGAAGAGCTTCTGCTCTGAATAAATTGCAAAGGCGCACTGAAGCCGTAAGCTTCGATTCTCCCATCCCGCAGCATTCAAATAAAAAATGACCGCTTGTGAGCGGTCAAGGTACGTTCTATCGTGTCGGAATAGGAAGGGTAAATATATTTTCCCTCAATTTCATCCCACGAAGTACGCGGGCCATTGGTTCAAAGGAATCTCGTGCCTGTCGTGCGAGATTCGCATCATCGCTTCTCCTGATTGCTTCAAAGCGTAGTGCGAGATGATTATAAGATGATTGTCCTGCGGAAAGAAGATATGATGGAGACACGAGCATGCGATTCATTCGTCCGGGGAATAGTCCAAGAATAAGAAGTGAGACTGATGCGGCGCGATCAAGCCGGGCGAGGTCATTTTGCCCTATTCCCTCAAGAAAATGGATGGCAATTGGTGTATCCATCAGATATATATCACGAAGATGTTCCATGAGAATCATGACTAGATGTTTTTCAATTATCGGCGAGAGGGAAATATTTGCACGTGTTTCGCCGTATCGTACTGCGTCACGCCAGAGTTCGTCAATGCCATTTTTTTGTGGAAGAAGAATGTTTATATCTACGGAGATTGGGATGAACATGATACCTCCTCGTTTCACCTATTCTATTTTATTTATACTCCAGTTTTTTGGGAAGGTAAAGTACTTTCGTTATTTGTGATGCATATTATTTTCTACATTACATATACCACCAACGAATTTGTTCCTCCAGTGATACCAAATGGTGTGCCAGCGGCAAGAACGAATGTTTCTCCGGGCTTTGCGAGTTTTGTTTCGCGTAATGTCTTGCGTACAACTCTTAGTGCATCATTCATGTCCTTCACTCCACCAATAATGAGCGGAATACATCCCCAGGAAAGCGCGAGTTGTTGATACGTTGTTTTGCTTGTGGTAAGTGCAAGAATTGGCGCACTAGGTTTTTGTCTTGAAACCATACGCGGAGTAAAGCCGGATTCGGTAAGCGCGACAATCACGTGCGCGCCAACTTGATGGGCAATTACTGAAACTGCCATGCTTACCGCATCGACAGTACCGATCACCTCTCGCTCCCGACGTTCATTGGTGTGGCGATAGAGTTCGCTGCGTTCGGTGGTATGGGCAATATCGGACATTACCCGAATGACATGTGCAGGATCATCCCCGACTGCAGTTTCCTGAGAAAGCATCACTGCGTCGGTGCCATCAAAGATTGCATTTGCAACATCATTGACCTCGGCACGCGTTGGACTTGATTGTGTGGTCATTGAGTCGAGCATCTGCGTTGCGGTGATGACGGGTTTTCCTGCGGCGATGCATTTTTGAATAATCATTTTTTGTGCAAGTGGAACCTCTTCCCTCGGAATCTCAACCGCGAGGTCTCCACGAGCAATCATGATGCCACCCGCGAGCGAAATAATTTCATCAATGTTGTCCATCGCTCCGCGTGTTTCAATTTTTGCGATAATCTTTGCGTTTGATTTTTTCTCGGTAAGAATTTTTTGCAATTGAATGATATCTCCTGCAGAACGGACAAAAGAGAGCGCAACAAAATCAACATTCATTGCAATACCGAATTCGAGATCTTTTTTATCTTTTGCAGTAAGTGCGCTGATGGAAAGTGAGGAGTCAGGTGCGTTTAATCCGCGTCGTGAACGAATTGTGCCACCATCAAGAATTATTGTATGGATCTCATTTCTCCATACCTTTGTTACCGTAAGAGAAATTTTTCCATCATCAAGAAGAAGTCGCATCCCGGGCCTTACCTCCTTTGGAAGATTTTTGTAGTTCACATACAGGCGTTCCTCGTCACCGAGGATGCTATTTGTGGTAAGCACCAGCGTGGAACCTTTTTTCAGTGTGATGAACTCGACGTTGTCTGCAAAATCTCCAATGCGAATTTTTGGACCGGAAAGATCTTGAAGAATTGCAACGGGAATCCTCCGTACATTTGCAGCTTGCCGTACCGCCTCGATGTTTGCTCGGTGTGTGGCATGCTCACCATGTGAGAAGTTAATACGTGCGACATTCATTCCTGATTCGATCATTGCACCAAGTACTTTTTTATCTGCTGATGCGGGACCGATTGTGGCGACTATTTTTGTTTGACGAGTGGATATATTCATAAGCACCCATCATATAGAGCATTGTGTATTTTTTCAAGATAGAAATACTGTAAATTAAATCGTATATTTAAATGTCTACTTAACTTTACATATTATATTTATGTGTAATACTGTATATATGAGAAAAAGCTATGTGATAATATTTTGTATTATTTCTGTATTCATTATTGGAATATTTTATTCTCAATCACGAAAATATCATGATACGGATGTTGATGAAAATAAGCACACCGCCATGCCAACAGCAGAGATGAAAGAAAGACTCTCTCCTGAGGCGTTTAATGTAATGTATAAAAAGGGAACTGAGCCACCATTCACAAGTGCATTTAATAATGAGCATCGCAAGGGAACATATGTTACTGCGGACTCCAGATTGCCAGTGTTTCGTTCGGAAGATAAGTATGATTCGGGAACTGGTTGGCCAAGTTTCACTAAGGCAATTGATGAAAATATTTACCTCCGCGAGGATGTTGCACTCGGAATCCTGCGGCTCGAAGTAATCTCAAGAGACACT
>DIZR01000061.1:573-4570 GCA_002429425.1 Patescibacteria group bacterium UBA6023 | reverse complement strand
GGCACATTTGGGCCATGTCTTTGATGATGGGCCATTGCCCAGCGGGAAGCGTTATTGCATGAATGGTATTGCGCTTGTTTTTGTCCCTGATCTGGTGCAATAGTGTTGCTGAAATAGCATGGTGCGTTATAGTGTACAGATATGACCAATGAACATTCAAATAGGATTCTTTCGGAATATCCGGGTAATGACTACGTGAAAGCTGATGCGGAGCTTGGTGAGGTTGCTCGGCAAATAGATCTTGTTGGGGAACATTATGATGAGGAAATATCTGCACATGAAGAAGTGAGTCAAATTGTTTCTCCGGGTGAAGAATATCCTTTTGTGAATGAGCATGAAATTCTCGTAAATTCTCGAAATGCCGAGTTGACGCCATTAACACAAAAACAAC
Organism: Patescibacteria group bacterium UBA6023; assembly: GCA_002429425.1. Taxonomy (GTDB): domain Bacteria; phylum Patescibacteriota; class Minisyncoccia; order Phycocordibacterales; family UBA6899; genus MHLP01. Next base: position 4,179 of record DIZR01000061.1, on the reverse strand, counting down.
TCGAATTAACTGCAAAGCTACGTCGTCTCTACGCCGTTGCTTGGAATGAAGCAATCAAAAAAGAAAATAGGGACAAACGCTATCAAGAACACCAGGAAGCATTGCCGGCAGTTAGAGAAATGCACGAAGAAATCCAGCATATGTACACTGAGATAAATGCAGTAAATGAAAGAGCGGTAAGAATTGTGGGGGAAGCGGGTGCGTTGGCACAATCACTTGAGGTATTACTTTCCAAAGAGAAACCAACAGACGAAGACGAAAAGGAAATTCGAAAACTGATGGAAACACTCGTTGAGGTATATGCAAAAATTACCAATATGGAACATCGAATAGTTCACTCGGGAGTTTTTGCACCAGGGGATTAAACAAGGTGTCTGCAAGAAAAATCCACCGTAAGGTGGATTTTTCTTGCAGGTTTGACATCACCAAGCGAAGGGCGTAACGTTTGTAAAGCTTTGTCTTTTGACAATATTCTAAAGTATATGGAGAGCAGTAATGAAAACCTACCCAAATACATTTTCGGAAAATTTCATTAGTACTGAAATCCGAACATCTCGACCAAAGACGTTAACCACTTTTTTTCTCCGTTTGGGGAATCAGTATCCGGTTTTACGTTCTGAATTTTTGAAACTCATTGATTCTGCGAGTGCTGTGTCATCTCCAAGTGAATATTTTTATGATTCACTGCGAGCCCTGCATCAAGGATTACCAATATATCTGCGCCTTATCTTTATGGCGTTGGAAAAATTGATTCCAAGACATGTGGCAGATGTGCTCATTCGATATGTTATCAATAATCTATTGACGCCATATTTTCTCTTGAGGGATGAAAATGCTTTTAAGAAAGCAATGATGAGATTTCAAAAAAATGATACGGGCATCATTCTCGATGTGGTAGGAGAAGAAGCGCTTTTTCTTTTTGAAGCAGAAAATTTTCTTAAAAGTTACGAACACGCGATGGAAATGTTTGGTGGGAAGGTTGCAGTAAAGCTTTCCTCTCTCATGCCTTCTTCCTCATTTCGTTTGGGTAATTATAAGGAGAACAAGTGCGTGTTAAAGAAAAAGTTTGTACATATTCTCATGCTCGCACAAAAAAACAGAGTATCGGTAACGCTTGATGCTGAAGAGTATTTTAAGTGGTGTCTGCTTATCGAGGATGTCTTTTGTGAGACTCTTCTTGAGCGTGAGTGGAGTAATATTCCTGATGTTGGCATTGCACTTCAAGCGTATCGTAGAGATTCATTTGAGTCAGCAGAAAGATTTCTTGCTGTTGCCAAAAAACGCGGATGTCCCATTACTGTGCGTGTCGTAAAGGGTGCATATTGGGATACTGAAAAAGTTATTGCAGATCAATCGGGCTGGAAATATCCATTATTTGAAAAGAAGGATGAAACTGACCAGAATTTCGATCGAATAATTTCGTTCTTTTTGCAAAATCGCAAATATATTCACGTGAGTCCAGCGACACATAATCCAAAAAATATCGCCCACGCCTTGAAAGAGACACGAGGTGATTATATGAACTTTGAATTTCAAGTGCTCTATGGTTTGGGTGAATCCGTGCGTCGAGCATTATCGAGAAATAAAATTCCCGTATCGGTGTACTGTCCATTGGTGCGACAAGGAGGCAGTGCAACAGAAGGTTTGGCATACCTCGTACGTCGTATTCTTGAAAACACAGCAGGCAATAGTTGCTTATTGAAGAACCTGTAATTAAGGAAAATTCAAAACCCATACTTCCTATGTTTGTAGGGCTCATGGCGTGAACTTTTGAAATAGGTGAAATGAATGAACAACTTTAAAAATGCACCAAATACACATTGGAACAAAGAAACAGAAATAAGACTTCGTGAAACACTTACCACTGTTCGGACTATTTTTCTGAATGAAACATTTATTACTCCACTTATTCTTGGAGGAAAAGAGTGTTACACCAAAGAAATTTTTGTTGCACGTAACCCATCGAATACGAAGGAGATTCTCGCCCGCGTTTCATTTGCAAATGAAAATGAAGCACATCGTGCCGCAGAGCACGCACGCACTCACTCCGACTTACAATTATGGGGTCGAATGAGTTTTGAGGAGCGTGGAAAAATTTTCGAAAATCTCGCAATCATTCTTGAGAGGAAAAGATTTTTCTTTATCGCACTCATGATGCTTGAAGTTGGAAAAACCGCTGAAGAGTGTGATGTGGAAATATCAGAAGCAATAGACATGATCCATTATTATTCGGAATCTGCAATTGCACTTCTTGCATATGCAAATACCGGTATTCAAAATCCAGCAGGAGAAAAAAATTACATCGAACTACATCCACCAGAGAAAGTACCTATCGCGCTCATTATTCCGCCATGGAATTTTCCGCTCGCAATCGCACTCGGCATGATTTCCGGAGCACTCATCTCAGGGTATTCAGTTATTTTTAAGCCCGCAGAAGAAGCCTCGGTTGTTGGATACTTTTTGGCTAATCTCTTTTTTGTTGCCGGTGTTCCAAGGGGTATCTTGCAGTTTGTGCCTGGACATGGGGAGATTGTTGGAAGGTTACTTGTTGAGCACCCCTTAGTGAAAGTAATTGGGTTTACCGGCTCAGCTGCGGTTGCGCGAGAGATAGCGTTTTCAATTGCAAAATTCAATTATGAAATTGCACCGAAGTTACCCTTGAGTGAATGTTCTGAAAAACGTTTTGTCACGAAAGAAACAGGTGGCAATAATGCGTTAATTATCGATCGAAGTACCGACATACAAGAAGTCGTACCTTTTATCATTCATTCAATGGTAAGTGGTGCCGGACAGAAATGTTCCGCATTACAAAGACTAATTGTGGTGGATGATGATGTGGGGACTTATGCCAGAATTGTTAAATCTCTGCAAAGGGCAGTGCAAGAAATCCACGTCGGTTCTCCGGATGATCTCGGTAATGTTTACGGACCGGTCATAAGTGCTTCTGCATATACGCGAATTAATAATCTGTTGGAGTTGGCAATACATGTTGGCGCAGTGATTACCAAAGGCTCTATTTCTTCTCACGAGTGTTCTCGGGGATACTTTGTTGCACCATTTCTTATTGAAGGATTGTTGAACGAACATCCATTGGTGCAGGAAGAAATGTTTGCTCCCGGACTTTTTATTCTCCGGGCACAAACAATAGAGGATGCGGTAGCCATGGCGAATAATGCCCCATACGGACTTACTGGTGGATTATGTACTAGAAATGAAACATATAAAGAGTACGTAAGAAAAAATCTTGATGTGGTGAATTACTATGAAAATCGTTCCATCACTGGAGCAGTTGTAGGGCGTCAACCATTTGGGGGGCACGGTAAGTCAAGTGCAGGTTTTAAGGCGGGTGGATTGTTTTATCTTCTAAATTTTCTTGGAGAACGAGTAAAAAGTATTAACACCATGAGACAAGGTGTACCGCTTGAATTGTAGTATTGTTTGTGAGTTTGGACCCGATACGATTGTGTCGGGTCTTTTTATTGAAATAGTATTCCGCATCAAAACGTCAAAATTTAGTTTTTTGAGTACTAAAAAACCCACCTTGCAGTGGGCTTTTTAGTTGTATGTTTGATGAACTGACTACTTGACCGCGTCCTTGAGCGCCTT
>DIZR01000061.1:0-504 GCA_002429425.1 Patescibacteria group bacterium UBA6023 | reverse complement strand
CCGCGTCCTTGAGCGCCTTTGCGGGGCGGAACTTAGGAACGCGCATCGCTGCGACCTGAATGGCCTCGCCTGTACGTGGATTGCGTGCAGTGCGTGCAGCGCGAGTCTTTACTGAGAAGATGCCGAGGCCAGCGATTGAGACCTCGTCGCCTTTTTTGAGGCCTCCCGTGATCGATTCAATCATTGTCTCAACAGCCTGCTCTGCGGCGACTTTCGTGCCTCCGAGCTTCTCGTGGACTGCTTCAACTATCGACTGCTTGTTCATCTTGTTTATGATTAGCAGATGCTAATAAAATTTGGTTAATCGCGAGTTACCGCGAATAACTCTGCATGCAGAGGTATTTAGCCTCCAGGTATATTATATAGGAGTGAAATTTTCGCGCAACAGAGCCATTTCGTTTCAGTGTATAACGTGGAAACTGTCAAAAATTTGACTGAAATAAATAGTATGTCATAAATAATATCGAGAATATTGCAAGAGTATTGCCTTGAATACTAGCATCG
>DIZR01000060.1:12596-16826 GCA_002429425.1 Patescibacteria group bacterium UBA6023 | reverse complement strand
GAGTTATCAAGTATCAAAAAATCCCCTGCATGCAGGAGATTTTTAGTTTTAAGTTATATTTCAATTATTTGCGATGTCCGTGTGCGGCTTTTTCTTCACGTTTTTCCTGCCACTCGGCGATTGCCACCAAAAGTGGTGAGGCAACGAAGAGTGATGAGTAGGTACCAACGACGATACCGATCGCAAGGGTCAATGCAAAATTTTTCGTTGTTTCTCCCCCAACAAAATAGAGTGTAAGAATAACGAGGAGCACCGTAAGCGAGGTGTTTACCGAGCGAGCAAACGTCTGCTCGACTGAGTGACCTACGGTGACATCAAACTCCTTCCATGTGCGGAGCTTGAGATTCTCACGCGTACGGTCGAACACCACAATCGTGTCGTGAATCGAGAATCCAAGAATAGTAAGGATGGCAGTCACAAACAATACATCTATTTGTACGCCGAGATGAAAATGCCCAAGCGCGACGTAGATACCCGCAGGAATGATGACGTCATGTGCGAGTGCCACAATCGCGACGAGTCCATAGATCCATGACGAGACAGGTTGAGATACTCCGCGAAATGCAAATGCAATATAGAGAATGATCGCAATGATAACAGTCAAGATCGCCCATCCCGCTTTCGTGCGAAGTTCTGCACCAATGGTCGGACCAATTGAGTTGAATCGGCGCTGTTCAATATTTGTATGACCATTATCAGAAATGATCGACATGAGCTGTTGGCGTTCCGGCTCAGACAAAGCCTTTGTACGAACAATAAATCCGTCTGTTCCCGTTTCTTGCACCTGTGTACCTGTCCACTTCAGCATGGAAAGTTTTGTGCGCAATACTTCTGCATCGGGGCGACCATTCGGGTATCCAACCTCAAGCAGTGAGCCTCCCGTAAATTCAATGCCGAAATTCCACGGACGAAATACGATCATCGAAATAATCGAAGAAACCACGAAAAACATTGAGAGGAAGAAGAAAAAATTCTTGTGTTTGATGATAAACATACGCTGTTACTTTAGTCCATTGCCGAATAAGAATCTCACCACTCGCCCGTGTCCACTTGTACCAAGGGCAAAAAGGAAAGTGCGCGTGACGGTAATTGCGGAGAACATCGATATGAGCACACCGATACCGAGCGTCAGTGCAAATCCTTTGACGAGTGAGGTACCGAACCAAAAGAGAATAACCGCAGAGATCATCGAAGAAATATTTGAGTCGCGAATCGAGAGCCATGCGCGAGCAAATCCGTCATGCATTGCATCGCTCAAATCTTTCCCCTTCTTCAGCTCTTCCTTCATACGCTCGAAGATAAGAATATTCGCATCCACGGCCATACCGATTGAGAGAATGAATCCTGCAATACCTGCGGCCGTGAGCGTGACGGGAATCAACTTGAAAATTGCGAGCATTATTGCAATATAAATAGAAAGGGCGACGATAGCGACGAGTCCTGGAATACGGTACCAGAGGAAGAGGAAGAGCGCGACAATCAGAATACCAAAAATTCCTGCTTTGACTCCTGAATGCAGCGCACTTTGACCAAGTGTTGCACCAATCGTCTGAGTCGAGAGCAATGCAATCGGTACGGGAAGTGCTCCTGAATTTAAACGACCGACAAGTGCCTTCGCATCAAGCACGGTAAAGCTTCCTGAAATTTCTGCATTTCCATCAAGGATTGCTTCTCGGACGACCGGGGTCGAAATCGGAGAACCATCAAGATAGATAGCAACAGTTTTATTGATATTTGCTTTCGTCATGTCGGCAAATAATTTGCGACCCTCATCAGTGAACGTCAGAAGTACTTTTGGCTCATTGGTGCGTGAGTCAAATATCAAAGTTGCCTTCGCAAGCTTTGAACCATTGAGTTCAGTATTGATATACAGTGGGTCCTCGGCAAGCAAGGGATTACTCGTGATGATTGCCTGCTTTTGTTGATCGGTAATACCGGGCTGCTTGAGTGCCTCTCTTGCTTTTGAAAACGCTTCGGTAATAGCAGTCTTTTCTACACCATCGGGACGCTCGACCTTAAATTCGAGAAGCGGGGTTTGTCCAATGAGCGCAACTGCTTTCGTGATGTCGGTCACACCAGGAAGCTCGACAATGAGGCGCTGTGCGGGTACCGCCGAAAGCGAATTTGCAATCTCGGTCTGTACGACGGGCTCAGACACGCCAAACAGATTCACCCTGCGCTCGATAACATCGCGAAGTGCGTCCATCGTCTGGGACAATTCACTCGGTGCGATCTTTGAAGTATCCGCCTGATACACCAGCTCTGTGCCACCTTGAATATCGAGGCCATACTTAAACGGAAACTTTGCAATAGGACTTGTCTTTTGATACTCACCAACGTAAATAAAGTAACCAATGCCAAAACCTGCCAAAAGCAGCATAAGGGCGATAAATCGTTTTCTCAACATAATAAGAGGATTATAGGGTTACTCCATATATATGTAAAGAGAGGAAGCACATTCCGCACGGCACGGCACCCTCTGTCAAAGAATCCCCCACTTGGACACCAGATGTCCAAGTGGGGTACAAAATCATTCAAATAATAATTATTTACTGCGATAATTTTCACGCGTAAGAATGAGGAGATTTTTGAAAAGCATTGCAATTGCAACAGGCCCTACTCCACCGGGAACGGGTGTTGAAAGCGCGACGATATCATGACACGCAGGGTCAATATCCCCAACGATCTTCCCCCCTGACTCGCTCGTTCCCGCATCAATAAGTATCGTCTCAGCATGAATCATGTGCGGGGTGATGAGCATCGGCAAGCCAACGCCACAAATAATAATATCGGACTCGCGCGCATGTTCTGCGAGATCGAGAATGGGTTTATCGATGACCGTGACATGCGCATGATTATGACGAAGAAGAATCGAAACGGGCTTACCCACCAAACGACCGTACCCGAGGATGAGCACCTCTTTCCCCTCAACGGAAATATTATTTCGCTCAAAAATTTCCTGCACTGCGCTTGCGACAGGAGGAAATATTTTACTGGTACCATTTGCAAATGCGGCAAGTGCACTTTGGGAAAGCACATCGACATCCTTCAGTATTGGCACCGCATCAAGTATTGCTTGTGTATCGATACTCTCGGGAAGTGGAAGTTGAATAATAAGTCCATCGATATCTTTCCGCTCACCAAGTATCGCAACTTCATTTTTTAATACCTCTCCCGTAACATATTCATCAAAACGAAACTCGAGGATAGTCACACCAAGTGACTCACCAAAACTTTTTTTGATACGCACAAAACTTTCAATAACAGGATTGTTGCCCACAACAACGATACCAAGGACAGGTTTCGCAGGTAAGAGCGCAATGCTTCGAGCGAATTTTTCTCGGAGTTCATTTGCAATATGTTTTCCATCAACCAACATGATTGTCATCATAACACACAATAAATAACCCTATTTTTTTCATCCAAGGTCTCGCCTTGGAGTGGAAAATTTTTTGTAAAAAAACCGCACATATTCCCTTTTAAGAATAGTGCGGTCGAGAATATCAGTATAGAAAAAGTATTTCGTTTGATTTCTTGCTATTTCCCATTACATAGCGCAGTGTCAACCTCATCAAGTTTACGATGGAGTTCAAGAAACTTCCGCTCAGTTCCCTTCACGAGAGCAAGATACGCACTGATTTCTTCAAGGTCATGTTTGGTATATGTCCCCGCATAAAATCGAGAAAATGAAGCATGTAATTTGGGGCTATATTCATATAAAATATCGTCACGGGAAAGATATTTCGCGAAATCATACGCACGTGTTCCACGAATCTTTCGGTGCCGTTTTATCAACCTTCTTTTCAACATTACATTCTCCTCAAGGGTAATCTTCTCATACTTTACCTGTTTAGTAGTATGAGTCAAATTTACATAGGGCACCCCTATGTAAATTTACATTTTTCCACGTAAAATGTAATCAATAACACGGGCAAGTTCATGCATCTCGCGCTCCTTCGCACCACGTGTCGTTTCAGCAGCGGTGCCGATGCGAATTCCCGAAGGGTTCATCGGTTTGCGTGTGTCATTGGGGATGGTATTCATGTTCACGATAATGCCCGCTGCCTCGAGACACTCACTCGCCTCTTTACCACCAATACCGTTCGCCCATGTATCGACAAGCATCAAATGATTGTCGGTACCACCAGAAACAACACGCCAACCAAGCTCCTGCAATTCCTCCGCAAGAACGTTCGCATTTTTAACAACTTGTGCCGTATATTTTTTGAA
>DIZR01000060.1:0-12560 GCA_002429425.1 Patescibacteria group bacterium UBA6023 | reverse complement strand
ATATTTTTTGAATGCTGGTTGCATTGCTTCGTTCAGTGCGACCGCAATTCCCGCAATTGCATTTTCATGCGGACCGCCCTGCATTCCCGGGAATACCGCCTTATCGATTTTTACTTGAAGCTCTCTCGTGTCTTTTTTTATAAAGATCATCGCACCGCGTGGACCGCGAAGTGTTTTGTGCGTCGTCGTCGTCACGATATCTGCATACGGAAATGGTGACGCATGTGCACCACCCGCGACAAGTCCGGCAATATGCGACATGTCGACCATGAGGTATGCACCGACCGCGTCGGCAATGGCACGAAACTTTTTCCATTCTATTTTCCGTGAGTATGCAGTGAACCCTGCGACAATAATATGGGGTTTTTCTTTCTTCGCGATTGCCATAAGTTCGGCATAATCAAGTCGTTCATTTTTTGGAGAAACACCATACGGAATTTGTTTCCAAAATTTTCCAGAGACGGAAACACTGTGCCCATGTGTGAGGTGCCCTCCATGTGCGAGTGTCATCCCCATGATGCGTCCCGTACCATCCGTTGGGAGGAGTGCAGTATAGACGGCAATATTTGCCGGGGAGCCCGACAGTGGCTGGACATTCACATGCCACTTTTTCGGTGTGAGCCCAAAAACTTTGAGTGCACGTTCTTGTGTGAGTGTTTCAAGTTCATCGACGACATTATTGCCTCCATAATAGCGCTTTCCCGGATATCCTTCCGCATATTTGTTCGTAAACACCGAACCGAGTGCAAGGAGCACATCGTCCGACACATAATTCTCCGATGCAATAAGATTGATAACCGATTCCTCACGCTTCTCTTCTTTGATAATAAGTTTTTGGATAGCTTTATCTTTCATACGCGACATTGTACCGCGAGTCTGCATAAAACAAAAACACTCCAAAGGCTACTTTTGGAGTGTTAGCGTTTGGTTTTTATCCTAGGGTACCCCTAAGACAAGATTGTATTAGATTTTTACCCACTCACCAACTTTGAGCTTGCCGAGCACATGGTTGCCAGTGCGCACGCGAACGAGTGACTCCACCGCATTTCCTGTTTTCCCTGCCATGCGCCTTATCTGTCGGGTCTTCCCTTGATGCAGGACAATACGATAAAGATTTTTTGATTCATGAACGATACTATCTGCTTTTGCGATACCATCTGGGAGTCGCATTCCCTTCTGCCACATTGTAAATTCATTTGCATCGAGACGTTCAACAAATGTGACAAGATATTCTTTTTCAATTTCAAACTTTGGATGCGTGCTTTTGTAAAGTAAATCACCGTCATCAGTAAGCATGAGCAGTCCGGCACTTTCTTTATCGAGGCGTCCGATGGGTTTCAAATGTTGTAATTCTTTTGGAAGCAATTCCATGACCGTTGGTGCTTTTGTCTCATCACGCTTTCGTGACGTGATGTAGCCTTCGGGCTTGTTCAACATGATTGTTGTACGCTCTTCCGTTTTTGCCTCCACCACAACTCCCTTATATTTCACCTCATCACCCGGCATGACTTGGTCACCAAGCACCGCCTTTTTGGTGTTGATTTTAACTCGCCCATCTAAAATTTCCGCATCCGCAGTACGACGAGACATGCCAAGGGATTGCGCTAAGTAGAGATTTATTCGCATATGCACACTCTACTGTAAAAGCTGATTTTTTCCAAATATCAAATATGAGAAACCGTCGAAGCAACGAAAAAAGTGCAGACAAACACTATACTCCCGTTCGAGAGAGGAGGGTCTTGATCGTTTTTAACGCAATCTTGATATCAAGCGCGAGTGAGCGATTCTTCAGATAATACAGGTCGTACGCGAGTTTATCTTTCGTTTCCTCGATTGTTTGCGGAGGTTTCTCATGATGCACCTGCGCCCAACCGGAAAGTCCAGGCTTGATGAGATGACGCATATTATAATAGGGAATCTGCTTATGATAAACTTGAACCAAAGCGGGAAATTCAGGTCGCGGACCAATGAGCGAAAGGTCCCCCGCAAATACATTCCATAATTGTGGCAATTCATCGATACGTGTTGCGCGAAGGAATTTCCCCACTCGCGTTATCTGATTCACGTTCTCACCGAGTTGCTTCCCGTCGTCCATCACACACATTGTGCGAAATTTGTAAATTCGAAATGGGCGATTCCCTTTCCCAATACGCAATGGTGTGTAAAAAAATGCTCCGCCATCATCAAGCATAATGGCAAGCACAACGAATGGAAAAATAAGAATCGACGGAATGAGCACGATGAATGCAAGCACGGTGTCCATCATGCGCTTCAAGAGGTCATACCCAAAATGCGCACGCGATGAGACATTCTCAAGAAACCAATTATACCCAATGAGCGAGAGTGGGATGCGATCAAAAATATCTTCATAGATACGATACTGCTCAACAAAGCGGACATTGGAAAAAATAAGATTATACAGCTTTGGAAGTATCGGGGTAACTTTTTCATTCTTCATATCGATGACGACGACGCTGACTTCTTCACTATAAATCCGCATGAGAATCTCCTGCTCAAAATCAATACCGTCGAGCTTATCCAGATCAAGCCAGGTAATAAAGCGCATTGGATACAGCGGGTTGTCGTTGACGACACTATACAATTTGCGTGTCTCCTCTCCTGAGCCGATAAGTACGGCGCGCTCTTTTTTGCGGAGTCCGAGCAACTGCACACCAAAAATACGCCACGCACTGATACATGCGAGCGAAACGAGCAAGTAAAGAAAAAGTGTTACTTTTGGGGTAATCCCAAATGCGGGAATAAGATAAAAAAAGAGCACTGCAATAATGCTGTTGATTGCCTGTACGTTCAAAATGACCGCAGGAATCTTTGACTTGAATATAACGGTATGCGACTCATACAGGCTCGCAATATAAAAGACGAGCACCCACACTACGAAGAGATATGAGAACGGGAGTGCATGCATCGCGAAGAGTGTACTACTTGGAAATTCCAAATACCGCAGCGCAAGTGTGACCCAAAGTGCAAAATAAAAAAGCAAAACGTCCCCCACAAATATCGTGAATATTTCAAGTGATGGTAGTCTTTTCATACAGTCACGATAACAAAAAGCTCCCCCGAAAGGAAGCATTAAGACATGCTATTTATTTTCCATGGTGAATTTCTTCACCACTTGGTAAGATTTTTTCCGGTCGCTGAAACCTCGAAAAGGACCATTGAAAACCCAAAAGACACAGCAAGCAAAGCAGAAAGAGCACGATCCCAACCAACATTCCGGCCAAGTTTCCAGCTTCAATAAAACGCAACCCCGACATGAACAACAGAAGTGCAGTGATAAGCCAAGCACCATTAAACATCATTTTCTCCTTTCAGAACTTCATTTTACTACACGAAAACATTCACTCGGAATTGCTCATGCAACCGGATGAACAGGTGAGGCTACGGGCAAAAACGAAGCTGTTTGCATTTCTGTAAATATAACTTTAATATTTTTTGCTTGAAGTTTTGTAAGCAAATGTACATCATCTTTTTCAAGTTTAACTTTGTTATGCGTTGTTGCCCCCTGCACGACAATAGCAATGCCTGCCGCCTCGAGCTGATGAGCCAAAAAAGCGATCAACGCTCCTTTACCACCCTTGTCGGGACCGGAAACTTCAATGCGTAGTGTCACACCAGAATCATCCACGATCACACCTCCTCAAAAATACATCGCTTTCACTTCTCTAGACATCAAAGCACTCAGAATAAATTTGTCAAGGTCACCCATATTTCCTAGTTTTGTTATAGTACATATCTATGGAGCCGGATAAAAAACCTTTGAAAATTTTGTACCTTATCACGAAATCAAACTTCGGTGGCGCACAACGCTATGTCTTTGATCTTGCAACAGAAGCACGCAAAGCAGGACATGATGTCGTCGTCGGATTTGGAGGAAATGGAATGCTTAAAACCAAGTTGCAGGAAGCAGGTATCCGCACGATCGAGATACCGAGTCTTCTGCGTGATATAAATATTCTTTCCGATATTAAAAGTTTTTTTGCCCTTATTGATATTTTCAGCAAAGAGAATCCTGATGTCGTACATCTCAATAGCTCAAAAATGGGTGGACTTGGCGCGGTCGCCGCGCGACTTTGGAACGGATGGGCGTACTGCACGCGATTCTTCAATCTGGGTGGAAGTCCCATGCACATCATTTTCACCGGCCACGGATGGGCATTCAATGAAGATCGTGGAGACTTCGCGCGGTTTATTATTGGAGCAATGCACTGGCTTACCATTGAACTTTCACATGAAACGATTGCCGTATCGAAGCGTACGCGTGACCAGGTCAACGCACTCCCTTTTGTATGGCACAAACTCAAAGTCATCTACAATGGGGTCGGACCAATCACCTTACTTTCAAAAGGAGCGGCATTAAAGAATATTCTTGGAGAACGCATGAAGGATATCATGAACTCAAACCCGATCATTGTCGGTACACTTGCAGAACTTCACAAAAACAAAGGTCTTTCCTACGCCATCGAAGGAATTGCCCAACTAAAAAAACAACGGCCAACACAGCGTGTGCTTTTTATCATCCTCGGTGAGGGAGAGGAGCGCGCACCACTTGAGACGCTTATTCAAAAACTTGATCTCAAAGATAACGTCATACTTGCGGGATACAAGGAAAACGGTGCTCTACTTCTTTCGGCATTTGATATTTTCCTTCTCCCTTCTATCACCGAAGCATTCCCCTACGCAATACTTGAGGCAGGGAGGGCGGGTCTTCCGGTCATTGCAACTGCGGTTGGTGGGATTCCCGAAGTTATCGATGATATGGAAAGTGGTGTACTTATTCAATCAAAAAATGGAGGTGAGGTCGCGCGTGCGACCTTATTCCTCATTGATAATCCGGAACGATGCATAAGTATGGGCATCACGCTTAAGAAACGTATTTACGATCGCTTTAGCATAGAAACGATGGCGAAAGAGACATTCGCACTTTACGAAAAAAAATAATATCGTTTCTCGTTGAACATTTCCAAAATAGTTTCAAACGAAGTCATAAGTACGCAGTAAATACTCGAACGCAACTCCTCATAGCGAGGGATTGCTTTTTGAGTGACTACGGAGCGCGATGACGCAAGCATTTCATGCCATGTGATCTAGCTCTTATTTTCGATGCATCACGAGGCGCCAAGGAAGTGATGTTCCCGAGGCGTATTCATATACGATGAGGAACTCATGACGCAAGCAACAAAGTGAGGTGCGAAAATGAGAACTAGATGCCGAGGAATTCGTTCTTCATGCTTTCTGGATGCGACACGCGTGCAAAACGACGCATACCCATAAGGATCCCAAGTCCTGCATACTCAGTAAGCAAATGAGATCCACCATAACTCATAAAGGGGAGTGTCTGCCCCGTGACCGGAAGAAGCCCGATGTTCATACCCACGTTGATGCTGAATTGTGTCATGAGAAATATCGCAAGACCCATCGCATACAATGTTTCAAAATTTGTCGCTCCTGTCGATGCAATAAGCAATATCCTCCATATCACCACACCAAAACAAAGCAGAAGCAAGGTAACCCCAACAAATCCCCATTCCTCGGCAAATGATGCAAAAATAAAATCTGTTTGATGTTCAGGTAAAAATTTTAATCGTGATTGTGTTCCATATCCAACTCCCTTTCCAAGAACTTTCCCCGAACCGACAGCAACGGTCGACTGGTATGCATTGTATCCAGAGCCACGAATGTCGGTAAGTGGATTAAGGAAAGTTTTTATGCGTTGCTTCTGATATGGGTGCAGTGCAAGCGTCCACAATACCATAAACGCCACAACACCGAGAGTAAATACAATGAATAAATGTTTTTTTGAAATACCGGATACCATAGTCATTCCAAGCCATATCGCAAAAAGAATAATTGCGGAACCAAAGTCCGGTTGTATCAAGACGAGAATAAAAGGAACAAGTGCATAAAATCCTGATATAAGAATGTGTTTTATCTTTGCAATTTCCACATGTCTCCGCGAGAAATATTTTGCGAGAATAAGAATGAGCCCAAGTTTCATTGGATCAGCCGGCTGAACTGCAAATACACCAAGATTAAACCATGCTTGTGCACCCTTAAATGCACTTCCCACAATAAAAAGGAGTAACAATAATCCCGTAAAGAAAAGAAATATCGCAAGAATGGTATTTGATTTTCGTAGTGCGCGCACATCAACCTGTGAAAGACCTAGGCACAACAAAAGTGCAATGGGAAACCAAAATAATTGCCTATCAAAGTAGTGATTCGCCCCTACAAAAGCGTACATTGACACAAGTCCCGCACCGACGATAGGAAACGTCGCGAGAAGAAGTATCCAATCAATATGGCGAAATCTATTGAGCATTATTGAGTCGTGGAATAATCTCAATGATCGATGGTCCCTTTTTACAGATTGCAGTTGCGATCTGCTGATACACATCACCAAGCTCAGCACCTGACGCTGCCTTGTAATAATACTCGGGACTTGTCGCAATTGACTCCAAGAATGAACTCTTCACATCTTCACCGAGACCAATCGAATAAATTCCAATCCCCTGCGCTTTCGCCTTCTTTGCGATATCTAATGCATATGTTGAAGGATATTCCTCATTTCCCTTATTATTTGGATCTTGTGGGCGTGTCGGAATACCATCAGTAAGGAGTACGATGACTGGATGAGAATTTTGATCATGACGATAGGAAGCAAGTTCATTTACTGCAGCCTGCAAACCATCGCCAATATCCGTAAATTGTAACCCCTGATTTTTAATAATCTCAGTTTTCGCGATTGCACGCTTCACTCGGTCGATTTCATTTGTCAGAGGCTGATCAATAGGCTCTGATGCAGTCGTTGCAAAACTCACATATCCCACCTGATCATTCGAGGTGAGACGATCGACGAATTGTGCTGCGGAGGTCTTTGCCGCATCAAGTTTTCCCACATCAATCATCGAGCCTGATCGGTCGACCGCAAGAATGACGTCAACGGGCAATTCGCATTGCGTTGTTTCCGAAACATAATTAAACGGACTCGGCCACGTAAAGAAAATCTTCTCAGCATTATTTTTTTCAAGTTTATTAACTACGGTTGACGACACTCCGATTGGCACACCCTTTGCATCATAGATAATCGCAGTGACATCAATATTACGATACATCTCAGGGTCATTATTTCGAAGAAGTGCCGTCAGTTTCGGTTTTCGATCTGAACCAACGAGTACTTTGTCCTCAACTGAAAAAGAGTATTTAGGTTTTATTTCCGTTATCCACTGAAACGTATTCGGAATCTCGATCTCACCTTTTACTGCGACCTTATCTCCGGTATGCATATTCCCGGCAAATATGGCGAACCGTTCTGTTGGGTCAGCGTATGTCTCTCCGGTCTGTTCCGCAATCACCACACCATTTGCATCATAAAGTTTCGCAACATATGGCAGATGTGGCGCAGCAATATTAAAATTTGCGTTTTCAACATATGCAACAACATCGTACACACCAACACGAACAGGAAATACTTTTGTCCAAATAATACTGATGTCCTTTGCTCCCCCGGGACAAACCAACGCACACGCACCACCACAATCGACTCCTTGTTCATTTTGATTCTTTTTTCCATCAAAGCATGTCGGTGGCACTTGATGAGTGAGCCAATATGGGAGACCAACAAAGAGCGCAAGTATTGCGATAACGATGAGTATAGTAATGGTTCGACGACGTTTTGCCCACATAGATATATCTATAATAACAGACTCCACATTATCTTGCCATAAACAAAGGGTCAGGTACCTTTGCTTGATTGCTCCCCCTTCTCTCAGTCTACGAACGAAGAGACTTTATCATGCTTTTAGCATTGCGAAAGGGCCCAGCAGACTTTCCTTGCGCACGATCACGACGAGCAGATGCAATAGACTGCTTCAAGCGTGAAGACGGCTCCAGTACCGAAAACGAAACAGTCTTGCTTCGTGCAAGATTTTTGAGAGATGCGTTTATGATAGCTGAAAGAGAGAAGCCAAGTTCATCGGCAACCTTTTGCGCTTCATTTTTTACCTTTGGGTCTATTTTGATGTTTAATACTGCTGTTTTCATATATGACAAAATATATACTTTATCATTATTACCATCAACAACATAATCAAAGGTACCTGACTCCCTTATCGCCCTTATGTTGATGTTGCGGTGGTGGATGCTGATGGTGTTACGAAAATCACCGGAGGAGTCGTGGTCGCAACAATAGTACTTGTCGATGTTGCGGTGGTGCTCACCGTTGTTGTCGCGACAGTTGAGGATGCGGTGGTTTCGGAGGGAGAAGTATTATTTGTGCCCGATCCACTACCCTGACTTCCACTAGCGCCCGTCGCACCGAGAAGGTAATCGAGTTTGTCTTTGGTAATACAGGTCTCGTTCCCACTTGTACCGACACAAAGCTCCTGTGTATGTACGCGATTGGCGAAGAAATCACTAATGCCATTCGTCGCATCGGCGAACCACCCTCGGATACGATCATAGAATCTTCCTACAAAAGTTTTCTCTGTTCCCACAATCTCCTGCCATCCCGGGTGAACAAACACCGTGACCGTGCCGACCGAGACCGACGTCGTTGCGGTGGTGCCATCAAATGCACTCAGTGCCTGACCAATGACATTTGCGGAACTCGTTGCTTTCATTGCTACTCCCGCCTCACTTGAAGAGGTCAAGTAATCCCCTCTCGTGATCGCTCCACCTTCGAGATTTACCTTGACTGGCACACGCCCGGAGAGTGCCACTTTCTTCCAATCATCGCCCGTCTCGCCTCCGAGTGTGAGTGCGGCGTTCGTTGAGACCACTCCGAGTATCGGCATATCCGCACCGCGAGACTTTGTAATTTGTGCATCATGCGCATCGTCGACAACAACCACATCTCCTGCACTAATAGTGGTGTCGCCCGTCTGATACTGCTCTGCAACGTCGAAGCCTCCCGAGAGCGTTGAAACAATCGCTTTGACATTCACCGAGTAGATATTATTGAAATATCCCGAAGCGCTGTCACCTAAATCGCCTGCCGGCGTATGCACCATGAAGCTATCTCCTGCGGCATTGCTGGTAATACTATCCGTGAGCGTCAGCAAGTAGTGCGTTGCGGGTGAGGGTGACGCATCAACGCATGAGGTGACCGTCGTGATGCGCGAGTGGCGATTGCGCGTGCTGTTGTAAAAAATATCTCCGGTCGTCGGTGCTACTGTTCCAACGTACGTTGCAAGGGCGGCGGCGTTTGCATTGACGAGACACGTTCCTGAAACGATGGTGTCCGAAAGCGTGCCCGACGACTTGAGTACATTAAGCGCGTTTATACTGCCCCCGACACCCAAACTTCCCGCATCCGTTAGTGCCAAAAGTGAAGTGCCGGCACTATTTACGACATTGAATGCATTTGTCGTGCTTAAAGTATCAGGTCCCACGACGGTGAGCTTGGAAAGCGGCGATGTCGTGCCAATACCGATGTTACCGTTTGAATTTAATATCGAGAGATACTCCGATCCTCCCGCCGATGCTGCATTGAAGATACCGAAGCGACTATTCGCCGAAGTTGAGAGCGACCATGTGGACGTACCCACATTGTATGTTCCCGCCCACATCGCATTCCATCTCGTCGTCGTCGCACCAATATTGTACGCCGACATATTGCCCGTATACGGACCGCTTGGAATAACAGATTGAAGCGTCGACGTCCCCGCAACAGAGAGGAGGGTGCTTGGCGACGTCGTCCCAATGCCGACATTCACACCGTAGGCACCAGTGCCACCGAGGATGAGCGCATTGCTTGCGGTGACTTGGGCGTTTGACCCGATGGCGGCGGCGTTCGTGAGCGTGGCGGTGGTGGTGGAAACACCGGTGCCGTAGCCGGCGTTGTAGCCAAGGAAGGTGTTGTTATTACCGCTGGTATTGGACATGCCCGCATAATAACCAACAGCAGTGGAAGAAGCGCTTGCTGAACCGTTGCTGCCGAGAGCGTGAAAGCCAGTCGCAGTATTAGCGGAACCTCCATTTAGGAGCAGGGCGTAGGATCCCATTGCAACATTGTATGAGCCGGTGTTGTTAAAGAAGAGAGAATACGAGCCGTACGCGTCGTTGTATGAGCCAGTACTATTTTGTCCGATAGAGTCTATACCGTACGCGCTATTGTTTGAGCCGGTGGTGTTGCTGCCTAAAGCATAGTAACCACTCCCAGTGTTGCTGGAGCCGGTGTTTCCGGGACCCACACTAAATCCAACGAAGGTGTTAGCGGCAGATGCCGTGAGGAGCGTGGTGCCAGCGAGCTGATAGCCGACGGAGGAGGTGGCGTTAAAGGAAGAGGCGGTTGCAGAGCCGGTGAAGACACCGTTTCCGGCGACGGAAAGTGTTGCGTATGGCGAGGTGGTGCCGATACCGACATTGCCGCCGAAGTATGATTTATCGGATTGGACGTAGAGGCCGTAGGAGTTAGTGATGCCATTACCTGCATGGGTGTCAATATAGACGCCGTAGCCGTTGGTCATGGTGTTGGCCCCCAGGGAGGCTATAACCTTTGCATAGACGGCATAGCCATTGGTTACGCCGTTTGTGGTACCGACATTATCAAAAATATCATTTTTTGATCCATAAAGATTGGTAACGATTCCGGTGTTTTGATACTGTGCATAATTATATGTACCTATAACATCGTTAATATTCGCTGTGGAATTTGCAAACGCATAGTTCGTTGACCCGACGATACCCCCGCCCTCTGCTACGGTGCCGCTAAAGGTTGTTTTAGAGATATTGCCATAATAATCAAAATCGTTTGTACTTGGTTGCGCGATGAGATAGGAGCCGATGTTCGCAACAGGGGCATTCGAATCAGAATTACCATTCCCCACCGTGCGAGTGCTCTGCACGTTGAGCGTAGCTGCTGCCCCGCTCGTTACCGTGCCGTTGTTGATAGCGACATTGCCAGTCGAACTCACCGAGAAGAGTGAGGTGTTGGTTGAGGACGCAAGAGTAAAGAGTGGGGTGCTCTGACCAGCGGTGCCGTTGAGAGAAAGGAGGGAGTACGGCGAGGTGGTGCCGATGCCGACGTTCACGCCGTACGCACCGGTGCCGCCGAGGATGAGGGAGTTATTGGCGGTGACCTGAGCGTTGTACCCGATAGCGGTGGCGTTGGTGAGCGTGCCGGGAGTGGTAACACCTGCGGCGGTGTATCCAGCGTTGTAGCCGAGGAAGGTGTTGTTGTTGCCGGTGGTGTTGGAATAGCCAGCTTCGAAGCCGAGGGCGGTGTTGTAGGTGCCGGTAGTGTTGGAGTAGAGGGCACTCACGCCAGAGGCGGTGTTGTTGTTGCCGGTAGTGTTGGAGTAAAGGGCGGCCATGCCAGAGGCGGCGTTTTCGTTGCCGGTAGTGTTGGAGTAGAGGGACTGGTAGCCGAGGGCGGTGTTCTGGAAGCCGGCGCCAAAGCTTGTACCATTATTGGAGTAGAGAGATTGGTAACCAACGGCGGTGTTCTCGGAACCAGCGTAAGCTGCCCCGGTGTTCGCGAAGAGAGATTGATAACCGAGCGCGGTGTTTTGATTCCCACCAGTGTTCACTTGCCCTACCCCGGTACCAATGAACGTGTTAGCGAGGGTCGAAGTGCCGGCACGAAGCTCAAGCGAGACGTTGCCTAATGGATCGCGGAGCGTGATGGCGGTAGAGCTCGTGGCGGAATTGGTGATGTCGAGACGGGATGCGGGGGTGAAATTTCCAATTCCCACATTGCCCGTTGAAAGTATCGTGAGCTTCGCCGCATCAGAAGGGCCGATTTGAAGAGATCGTGCGGTGGTGTTGGTGATGCCGGAACCGATTGCGATGGCGTAGTTTCCCCACGCATTATTGCCATACCCCATCGCGATAGATCCAGCTCCTCCTGCTTTATTAAACATACCAAAGGCATTCGAGTAAGTGGTGGTAGCATAGTTGCCGTATCCAAAGGCATTCGACCAAAAACCGCTTGCCGTATTTCCGTATCCCACTGCCGAAGCAAAAGACTCTGAAGCCGTATTTCCGTATCCCAGTGCAGTGTTGTAACCAGTCGCGGTATTAGGCCCCGCATTGAAGGACTGGGCGGCTGCGCTGTATGAAAGAACCGGCACGCCCCCAATCCGGTACGAGCTTGAGGTGGCGATGCTTAAGTTGCTTGCAAAGGTGGAGGTGGCGGTGGTAGAGGTGGAGGTAAATATGTCCGCTACCACACCGCTTGCACCGACGACCGAGAGCGCGGCATAGGGAGAAGTGGTGCCGATGCCGACGTTCACGGCGTACGCGCCGGTCCCACCGAGGATGAGCGCGTTGTTGGCGGTGACTTGGGCGTTGTAGCCGATGGCAGTGGCGTTGGTGAGCGTAGCGCCGGTGGTCACCGTGCCATCTGTATAGCCGGCGTTGGTGCCGAGGAAGGTGTTGTTGTAGCCCGTGGTGTTGCTGTGGCCGGATTGATAACCTAGTGCAGTGGAGTAATCTCCAGTGGAGTTGTATGTGAGCGAACTATCACCAATACCGGTATTGAAAGAACCAGTGGTATTGTAGTAAAGAGCATTGATACCACTGGCAGTGTTTGCACCACC
>DIZR01000052.1:3056-4216 GCA_002429425.1 Patescibacteria group bacterium UBA6023 | reverse complement strand
CTGAACTATAGGCCCTAACTGCACGAATATAGCACGCTTATGTAAAAAAATAAACCACCATTAGACAGTTTATCATATCGAGGCTTTGCCGCAGTGACTACTTCTTTGCTTCTTTAAACGTTTTGAAAAATTGCTCCTTGGATATACTGATCGAGTAGCCCAGATCCGCAAAACCGGACACGAGAAAGGTTGTTTGCATGATAACGATATCAAATTGCGTACCAAGAAGACCGTGGTATACTTAAAGCATGAATATAAAATACGTATTGCATCTTCGTATTTTAGGTGCATATTTTTTTGCTGTTTTTCTGGCAATCCTGCTTAGTAAGGATTTCGGACTTCAGCCTGCGGTGCTTATTTTTGTGCCTCTGGGTTTTTCTGTCACAGTCTTGCTTGTTGCGCAATTCCTATCACAAGGGAAAACCTTACCGGAAATACGTAAAAACCAAATTGTCATCGGGCTTCTTGTTGGTTCTTTTGCATTGTTTCTATTATCATTTGTCGATGCAGCAATGGGAGTACGAGTAAATAATGTATGCACGCATCGCTCTACTATTGGATGCAATTGGGAGAAAATCAATAAAGATTACCCACCGCTATCGCTTAGCTCGGTACTCAAGGTTTTTATTTTTGACACAAGGGCTTCGAGCAAATGAGCCCCTCAGCTTCATCCCCTTGCACACCAATAAAAAACCACTCAATGAGAGAGTGGATTTTTAGCTACTTTTTAGCTTCCTTGAACGTCACACGCTTGCGGAGCTTTGCGCTGTATTTCTTGAGCTCAATCTTACGAACTACAAGCTTTTTGTTCTTGCGCGTCCAGTAGGTTTCGCCTGTTTCTTTGTTCTTCAGTTGTATAAGATTATCTTGTGACATATGGTCTGATTAGGTATTAGGAGATTACCAAATATGATCAAAAATGGCAAGTAAATTCATCATATTGCCAATTTAATTGTAGAAACGTCGTATGAGCGGGTTGAGCCGTGTCACTATCTCATATTGCGTTGTGGCGCCAAATTGAGCGATTTCAGAGGCAGTAATCTCTTCTTTGCCCTGACGCCCGATAAGCACCACCTCATCGCCCATTAAAATATTCTTTATGTTTGTCACATCGACGATAATCATGTCCATTGAAACGCGCCCGACAATTCGTGCGGTTT
>DIZR01000052.1:2580-2910 GCA_002429425.1 Patescibacteria group bacterium UBA6023 | reverse complement strand
GGAGCACTCTCCCCTTACTCGAAAGAAGTCGAGGTATACCATGCCAATATCCCACCGGAATGATAGCGAGAATGGAATCATGAAAAAGTATTTCCGTTAGGTCATATCCGACCCGTTCACCCTTCTTCACATGCTTCACCTCACCCACAACAGCTTTCCACGTGAGTACAGGATGAAGCTTAATTTTACTTGAGAGATGATGAAGCGCTTCTATTGATGGCCACAACCCATAGGAACCGATACCAATACGTACCATATCGTAATGCGCTTCCGGAAAACGGGAAATACCTCCGGAGTTGCAAATATGCCGCAACACGGGATATTTTAATG
>DIZR01000052.1:0-2561 GCA_002429425.1 Patescibacteria group bacterium UBA6023 | reverse complement strand
GGATAAAGCATTGCACCACCCGTTGCAGGAGCATGAGTAATGAGATTGTGTCCTGCCTCATAGAATAATGCTATCCATTTTTCATACTCAACAATCTGCCTCCTTGTTGCATCACCACTGCGAGGATTTTTTGCTTCTGCAAAATGTGTATACAATCCTTCAATAATAAATATTCCAATGGGCGCAAGAGCGATATCATGCAAAAGTCTATTTGCCTCATCAAGTTGAAATCCCTGACGATGCATTCCCGTATCCACCTTAATATGTATTTTGAGAATTTTTTTTGTTTTTTTTAACTTCAATACTTCTTCGAGTTGCGCAAAACTCGACACCGTTACGCTAATGTTATTTTTCCTTGCTTCATCAAGAAGTGCAGGCAACGTAAACCCCAGCACAAGAGTAGAAGTTTTTATTCCTTCTCTTCGCAGTGCCATACCCTCAACGAGCGAGTCGACGCCAAGCCAATCAACACCAAGCTTTTCGTATTCCTTCGCAAATTCAATGATATTGTGACCGTATGCATTCGATTTCACTACACTCATAAGCATTGTTTTCTTGCCGAGTAGTTTTCGAAAGCTATGATAATTCTTAGCAATTGCCTTTGTATCGATCTCAATCCAAGTGCGAAGTATTTTTTTGTGAGTCACGTGACCCGATACTCCTTCCTTACTCTTTTTCATTACCATGATAATTTACCTCAGGCCTCAATTCTATTAAAAAGATATGCACCAAGTGTGATACATGAAGCAGTGACAACAGCAAGAACAGTAAAATCGAGCATAAAACTAAAATGTCCAACGTGAGTAAGCGATAACCGCATCCCGTCAACTCCATACGAAAGAGGATTTAGGCGTACAACAACCATGAGCGCTTTTGGAAGTTGATCAATGGGAAATAATGCTCCCGAGAGAAAGAAGAGTGGCATGATAAGAAAATTCATTACCAAAGGAAATGCCTGCATATCGTCAAGCTTTGACGCAATCGCAGTACCAAGCGCAGCAAATAAAACACAGATAAAGAACATAATAATTGGCGCAAGAAAAAGTGACGGGGTCACCTCGGGGCGAAATCCAATCAATAATGTAATAAGAAAAATAAGCAAGCCCTGTATCATCGCTACCGTAGCACCGCCTAATGTTCTCCCGAGCATCACCACGACACGTGGGACCGGGGCAACCAATGTCTCTTTCAGGAATCCAAATTGTTTGTCCCATATTACTTCAATGCCGTTAAACATTGAGGTAAACAACATACTCATCGTAATAATGCCCGGAGCGAGAAATTCGATATAATTTCCTCCCCCCGCTTTTGCGTATATTGGACCAAAACCAAACCCGAGCGCAACAAGAAAGAGAAGCGGCTGCGCAAAAGAAGCAATAAGACGTGCGCGTGAACGTACGTAGCGTTTTAATTGTCGTAACCAAAGTATATAAATAACAGCAAAATATGACATGATTTAAAATATTAGCGTCGCCACATTCGCGCATTTATACGCATGGCATCCTTACTCGACACCTCTTCATGACGAATTGTCCTTCCCGTGAGTGCAAGAAATGCATCCTCAAGATTTTCTGTGTGTGTCTCACGTTTCAACGATTCAGGAGTACCTTCAGCAACAATTTTTCCATGATCAATAACGGCAACACGATCGGCAACACGATCGGCTTCCTCCATGTAGTGCGTTGTCACAAAAACAGTGATGTGTTCTTTTTCATTCAATTCCTTAATGTATTCCCAAATATGATTACGTGTTTGCGGATCAAGACCAAGCGTTGGTTCATCAAGAAACAATATCGCAGGATGATGCAGGAGTCCACGCGCGATCTCAAGTCTGCGTTTCATTCCACCAGAGAAATTTTTTACAAAATCATCTTTTCTATCCCAAAGTTCAACAAGTTCAAGAAGCTCTTTGATACGACTATTCATCGTTTTTCTTTCTAGTCCATAAAGCACTCCATGAAATTCCATATTTTCAAATGCGGTAAGTTCTGTATCAAGACTAGGATCCTGAAACACGATGCCAAAAGATTTTCGGGTTTCCTTTGGGTGCTTCATCACATCAAAATCGTTCAATATAATTGAGCCGGATGTCGGATAGAGCAACGTCGTAAGCATTTTAATCGTCGTCGTCTTTCCTGCTCCATTTGGACCGAGAAATGCAAAAATTTGTCCTTTTTCAACACTAAAAGAAATATCATCAACGGCGACAAAATCATCAAATTTCTTGACGAGATTTTTAACTTGAATGATGTCAGACATGTTGGGAATTATAGCACAATATGTGCATGAATATTTATGTTTTACAAATACAAAAAACACCTTACGGTGCTTCTATTCTGGTGCGTAGGGCAGGAGTTTCTTCCATTACATGGGACGGTACAGGCTTCATATCTCACTTCGTCCAAGAGACGTACTTGTTGCGATAAATTCAGCCCCTTCGAATCCTACACGCAAGACACGAAAGTGTCTTGCTCCTATGCACAGTTACAAAAACGACACCCTTTTTAAGGAGTGTCTGGTTTTGTAACTGTGCGTAGGGCAGGATTCGAACCTGCGTAGCC
>DIZR01000064.1:9073-9552 GCA_002429425.1 Patescibacteria group bacterium UBA6023 | reverse complement strand
AATATGCTTAAGATGTAAGGTACTTAAAATAATTTTAATAAAAATCCAAGGTCTCGCCTTGGATTTTTGGTTGAGTGGGAAGGAGTATTTTATTTTCCGTAGAATATCCCATAATGATATTCGAGTATTTCTGCACGGAGGACAAAAACGGGAACAGGGCGATATGCATCAAGGATTGTTGATGGATAAGGTTTCCCGTCTTCCTTGAGTGAAATTCCTCCTATGCGTTTTGTCTTCCAATTGAGTGATTGCTCGGCGAATTTGGGGTCAAAGTATCCGAGGAAAAATTCAACAGACTTTTGCTCTGGATGTACGAGACCCTGCGTGCGAGGATTCATGTCCATGACATACTCCTTTTTGAATGAAAGTCTCTCTATACACTACAATATAAAAAATCGTTCGCAAGGAGTTCTTTGTCTCGCGAATAAATGTTTTATACAATTTCTTGTCCCATGAAAAAATTGTCAAGGTCTGACCTT
>DIZR01000064.1:375-8927 GCA_002429425.1 Patescibacteria group bacterium UBA6023 | reverse complement strand
TCAAGGTCTGACCTTGACAATTGGTAGGGGTAAGAGTGATACGAGTGATTGCGAAAAGTATATATTTATTGCATAATCAATTAACCTTGTAT
The DNA here is from genome assembly GCA_002429425.1 of Patescibacteria group bacterium UBA6023. Classification (GTDB taxonomy): domain Bacteria; phylum Patescibacteriota; class Minisyncoccia; order Phycocordibacterales; family UBA6899; genus MHLP01. Next base: position 8,835 of record DIZR01000064.1, on the reverse strand, counting down.
TGTGTATTCGCGCGTATCGTAAGGTACGTGAGGAAAGTCCGAACACTCGCTTCGCAAGGAGCAGAAGGGTAGCGGGTAACACCCGTCCGGAGCAATCATAGAGGTGCGAGCAGTGACGCTGATGTTGAAAGACTAGGGTTCCTCAATTTTTGGGGAATAATCCCACAGTAATGTGGGGGTGAAACGGCTAAATCCTTACCTGAGTGCAAGGTCGTGTCCCACGTAAGTGGGAAGTGCCGCTTGAGCCATTCCGCAATGAATGGCCTAGATAAATGGATACGCCCTAAGACATGCGTTTTAGGTACAGAATTCGGCTTATAGATATAAGGTGCATGAAAAATCCGTCCTAATTGGGCGGTTTTTTCTTACTCAAAGGACCTTCTTATTTGAGGTATTTCATTGTTGCTTCACTCGTTTTTTCCCGCACGGTAGAATATTACCGCATGGTCTAAATCCTCGCTCGCGCCTCGAACTACCTCCAAATACGAAAGGTCCCATCAAAAAGACTAAGATATGCCAAGTTATTCACTTTGTTGCATACGTGAGTGAATCCTTCGTGCTATAATTTAAAACAACCAACTCTCTTTGGAGGAAGAGGTTTTATCGATTATTAAGTTAGCGTATGAATTTTATGTCAGATGAACAACAAGAACATGGAACGACACGTGTCGCATCATCAGGTATTGCGAAAATGTTACTTGGGAAAGTACTTTCTCATAAACTATTTTCAGATCAAGTACTTTTTTGGATTCTGCTTGGAATAACATTTCTGCTTCCGATATTTTTTATTCCCGGACAGTTTGTTGCACCCGAATTTGCAAAAATGATTTTACTTGAAGTATTGGTCCTTGTCGGTATTTTTGTGTGGGCAATGGGAAGATTGCGTGATGGCCATGTTGACATTCCAAAGAGTCTTTTGTTAATGGTCGCATCACTTTTAGTTGTGCAGTTTGTTGTTGCTGCAATTGTGTCGCCAACCCCGATGCTTTCGTTCATCGGAAGTGGATATGACATTGGAACCGTTAATTCATTCGTTGTACTATTCCTGCTCATGTTTTTGGGTTCCGTTGTGTTTACTGATCGTGACCGAATACTCACGCTCTATGCTTCATTTGTGCTTATGGGTATTGTGATGATGCTTTATCATATTGCACGACACTTTTTTGGTGCAGATTTTTTGAGCTTCGGGATATTTACCAGTGATGTCTCAACGCCGATTGGAAAATGGAATGATCTTGCGTCGCTTGTTGGTGCGATGATACTTCTTGTGTTGTCGACACTCTACTTTTTTCCAAATAACAAGACATTGCGCGTCCCTTCATACCTTATTCTCCTTGCGGGCCTGTTCTTCCTCCTTCTGGTGAATTTTACCTTGCTTTGGCTTGTACTTTTTGTACTAACTGGCGTTATTGTGGCACTCGCCGTCTATGAGGGTGAGCAAACACATAAGCGCGTGAAACATGAAACTGAATCATCTGGAGCACATCACGTTCATAAGCCTATTCATAAACGCGTTGCAGGGCACCTTCCATTTGTTGCGCTGATTTTCATGGTCGTGTCTCTACTCTATGGAAGTGGGCTTTCTGCAGTGCCCTGGGGGAAGGATAATATGAATATCGCGACATTTATTGGAAATGGACTCCATGCTTCTCCATATTCTGAAGTAGTACTTACGCCGAGCTATACATATGATATCGTTACAAGCACATTCAAAGATTCACCATTATTCGGAACAGGACCAAATAGGTTTGCATCAAGTTATCTCAAATACAAGACATCAGACATGAATCGCACCCCATTTTGGGATGCCACATTTGATTTTGGGCTTGGTCGTATTCCAACGTATTTTGGGACAACGGGAGCCATTGGAACATTTTTATGGCTTGTATTTATTGTCCTACTCTTCATGAAGGGAAGAAAGATATTTTCCTTATTTGCAAAAGATAGAATAGCTGCATACCTTGCATTCACTCTTTTTCTTTTTGTATTGTATTTTTGGAGTATTGCCTTCTTCTACTTACCAAACATTGTTATTTTTTCACTCGCATTCCTTTTTACCGGTACACTGATCGCGTTTCTTGTTGGTGAGGGAGTCCTCGGTCGATATCACTTACGTTTTGATGGTGGCTCAAAGTTATCGCTCGTGATAACTCCTGTTGCCATTGTTGTTCTCGTTGGTGTTGTTGCGTCAGGAATGTTGCTCTATCGTCAGGTTTCTTCACTCGTTGCATTTCGTGATGCGCAACTTGCAATTGCTCAAAATAATATTCCTCTTACGGAAAGTGCACTTGCAAGGGCAAATGCGCTTTCCGAGAGAGATATCTATCAACGTTCGGTATCGAATCTGGCGTTGATAAAATTACAACAACTTGTCGCACAAAAACTTCCCGAAGCGGAGGTTGCACAGAAAGCAAATGAGTATATTAACCAGGCGCGTACGAGTGCAGAGCGTGCGGTTGCTCTCGATCCGACAAATTTTGAGAATTACCTCCAGCTTGGTGGGGTGTACGATACGCTCGGTTCACTCGGAATTCAAAATACCGCAGAACCTGCACGTCTGAATTACGAGCAAGCACTTCGATTGAATCCGAAGAGTCCACGCGTTCTATTTGTATTGGCTCGTCTTGAGTTCGCATCATCGAACCGCGCAAAGGCAAAAGAATATTTGTACCAAGCACTTCGTGAGCGACCAAACTTTCTTGAAGCAATATCGTTTATTGTACAGCTTGAGATTCAGGATAAAAACCCTAATGCTGCGTTGAAGGTACTCCAGAACGGTGTTGCGGCAGAGCCAACAAACTTCTTACTTCGATTTGCTCTTGGATATCTCAATTATGAAAAAGCTGATTACAAGAATGCCGTTCCTCAATTTGAGGCTGCCGTATTTCTTAATCCGGTGTATGCAGATGCGAAGTATTTCCTCGGACTTTCCTATGCACAATTAGGGAGAAGGAGTGAGGCTATACAACAGTTCACTGATGTACAGACACTTAATCCTGATAATAAAATAGTTGGAACTATTCTTATGAATCTTAAGGCATCACGCGAGCCTTTTGACGGAGGAAATCCTGTACCGTCGCAACCGGTGAATGATGCATTGAATAGTCTGAAAAGTGGGAATGGTGGTAAAAAATGATGAATAAAGCGCTCTATGGATCGAATATTGCGCGTTTTTAATCGGGAGTGGAGTGGTCTTCATGAGGCCGCTATTCTCCTTGCGGGGACCGCATTCCTCTCTCAGCTTTTGGGACTTTTTCGCGACCGACTGCTTGCACATACGCTTGGTGCAAGTGTTTCACTTGATACCTATTATGCGGCGTTTCGCGTACCTGACTTTTTGTATGCTTCCGTAGCGTCGTTTGTTGCCGTAACGGTGCTTATTCCATTTCTTCTTGAACGTATTACGCGCGAGCATGACAAAGTAAGAGCAAGACAATTTATCAATTCCGTATTTACGGTATTTATATTGGCCATGCTATTTATTTGTACTCTGATCTTTTTAGCTCTTCCGTACCTTGCACACCTTATTGTTCCAGGATTTAGCGGAGCGGAACAAGCGGAATTCGTTACATTGTCACGAATACTCCTACTCTCACCCCTTCTTTTGGGAATCTCGAATCTTTTTGGCGCAGTGACCCAATCTCTCCGACGTTTTTTTGTGTTTGCACTTGGACCACTACTTTATAATACTGGGATTATTATTGGTATCATTTTTTTGATGCCCTCCTTTGGGTTATCGGGTATTGCGATCGGTGTACTACTTGGAGCACTGATGCATGTGATGATTCAAATTCCCGTGCTTATGTCAGAACGTCTTGTTCCTCGACTTACAATGCACGTCGATATGGGCATCATTCGCAGTGTGATGAAACTTTCAATTCCACGTACGATAGCGTTATCGGCGACTCATCTTGCGACAATGGTACTCATTGGACTTGCGTCACGTATCGAAATAGGCTCGATTGCGGTATTTATTCTTGGTATGAATTTACAAAGTATACCACTCTCAATTATTGGTATGAGCTATTCAGTTGCGGCATTTCCGACACTTGCAAAACTTTGGAGTGGAGGAAACCATGAGGCATTTCTCGAGCAAATAGTATCTGCAAGTAGGCATATTATTTTTTGGTCATTACCTGCTATCGTACTTTTTATTGTTTTGCGCGCTCAGATTGTTCGTACAATTCTTGGCTCAGGTGCATTTGATTGGACCGCAACGAAGCTCACTGCGGCAACGCTTGCGCTTTTTGCGATATCGATTGTTGCGCAGAATTTAGTACTTCTGTACACACGATCATTTTATGCAATGGGAAGAACTCGTATACCATTGTATGCAAACGTGTCTGGAGCAATACTTATTGTTTTATCAACTTTTGCGCTACTCCATCTTTTTTCCAGTAATCTCACATTTCGTTATTTTGCAGAAACACTACTTCGTGTCACTGATACACCCGGTACAAGTATGCTCATGCTCCCACTCGGATTTTCTATTGGTATGATAATGAATCTTCTTTTCCTACTTAGTGCTCTTGAAAAACATTTTCCTAAATTTAAATCAAAAATCAAAAAGGCATTTTTACATAGTTTTACTGCATCGATAGTTATGGGTTTTGTTACGTACCATAGTCTTCAGGTGTTTGCGACTATATTTGATCAAAACATTTTCCTGGGAATATTTCTGCAAGGATTGCTTTCTGGAACTATTGGTATTTTTTCGGCAATATTTCTCCTTCGCTTGATGGAGAATAGGGAAATTGAAGAAATACGCGTTTCGCTGCATCACAAGTTCTGGAAAGTAAAACCTATTGCAACTGAGCAAGAAGGAATCTAAATTCAGACTCGGCGGGTTGACGTTCCTTGTGGCTACGCTAGACTGAAAAGAGACGTTCCATTTAGGAGATTTGCCATGAATTCGCAAATAGAAGATGCATTAGTACTCCGTCGCAAGTTTGTCGATCTCTTTGTGAGTGGAATGAACGAGCGTGTTGACTATCGGTCTCAGTTTTCCTACTTTTATTTTATGTTTGCATCACTTCCGCTGCTTATTGCTACGGTGGTGATATTGCTTGCGGTCTGTGGTTTTGAGATCAGTGGACTTATTGGTCTCATCTTGATTGGATATGCGATAATGTATGTCGTTTCCATCGTATCGCTTGTTGTTGAGGATATTTGCGAAACAAACCATTGTCTGTGGGAGATAACTTTTGATAATACAGAGATGCAAAAGGGACTTCGGGATTCTGCACCAATGCAGTGGGATGATGAATTAAAATATGGTGCTGTTTGTGTAACTTAGGATATGGGCATACGTGCCCATTTTTTATATCCTTTTGCTTCTCATTTTATGTGCTAGTATGGGTCGTATGTCTAAAAACATGATTCGAAACTTCAGTATTATCGCCCATATTGACCATGGAAAGTCCACTCTTGCTGATCGAATGCTTGAAGCTACTCATACCATCGAAAAACGCAAAATGCATGAACAAGTGCTTGATTCCATGGAGCTTGAGCGCGAACGTGGAATCACGATTAAAATGCAGCCAGTCCGCATGTACCATGAGCATGGGGGTGAAAAATATCTTCTGAATCTCATTGATACACCAGGGCATATTGATTTTTCATATGAAGTATCACGTGCATTAAATGCCGTTGAGGGGTGCTTGCTTTTGGTTGATTCAACGCAGGGTGTACAAGCGCAAACATTGACGACGCTCGCAATGGCACGTGAACATGGACTCATGATTATCCCAGTACTTTCAAAGATCGATTCACCACTCGCGCGCATCGATGATGTGCGCGATGAGGTGGTCAAATTATTGAATGTTTCACCTGAGAGTGTTATGCTCGTTTCAGGAAAAACAGGGGAGGGTGTAAATGAATTACTCGATGCAATTGTTGAGCGTATTCCAGGACCACTTGAAGAGTTTGTTGATACAAAAAGCGCACGTGCGCTTATTTTTGATTTTTCGTATTCAAATCATCGTGGCGTTATTCTCTATGTGCGCGTACTCGATGGTACGATAAAAAAGGGTGATGAGCTGATATTTCTCGCAGCAAAAGAAAAGTTTTTTGCATTGGAGACGGGATACTTTGCCCCTGGCGAAGTAGAAAAGCCCGACCTCTCACATGGAGAAATAGGATACATTGTGACGGGTATCAAACGCCCAGGTATCGCCGCGGTAGGAGACACGGTTACATTTTTTAAAAATTCACTCCCAGCTCTTCCTGGGTATGGTAAGCCACGCCCCGTGGTGTGGGCCTCGGTCTATCCAGAGAGTCAGGACAATCTTCCCGTGCTCCGCCTCGCACTACAACGCCTCCAGCTTTCCGATTCATCGCTCACCTTCGAGGAAGAGGCTTCGGGTAATTTAGGGCGCGGATTTCGCTGTGGATTTCTTGGTATGCTCCACCTTGAGATTATTACCGAACGTTTGCGTCGTGAATTCAACCTCGAGCTTGTGGTGACGACACCCACCATCACCTACGAGATAACCTACGTGCGCACGAAAAAAGTAGAGATTATTTATTCTCCCTCACTCTTTCCTGATGACAGCGAGGTAGCTTCCGTGCGCGAGCCATGGCTCGACGGGGAGATCATCCTTCCACCCGACTACGTTGGTCCCGTGAACCAGCTGTTGTACGAGCATGAGGCAGAGTCGGGTAATACTGATATTTTCGGAGAAAATCGCTTCAAAGTGGAGTTTAAGATGCCACTTCGTGAGCTCATGCGTGGGTTTTTCGATAAATTAAAATCCGTTTCGTCAGGCTTCGCGAGTCTCTCATACGAGATCGGTGGTTTTCGTGATGCAGACGTTACGCGTCTCGACATCCTCGTGAATGACGAAATCGTGACCGCATTTTCCCGCGTCGTATCGCGCCGTCGTGCACAGGAGGAGGCCGAGGCTGCAGTGAAAAAGCTTGCTAAGTCGATGCCACGTCAGATGATTGTTGTTAAAATGCAGGCCAAAGCGATGGGCCGTATTATTTCATCCGAGCGCCTCTCTGCCCTCAAAAAGGATGTGACGGGCTACCTCTATGGAGGCGACATCACCCGCAAGATGAAACTCCGCGAAAAACAAAAGAAAGGAAAAAAGAAAATGCAGGAGATGGGGACGGTGAATATTCCGGCTGATGTCTTTATTAAAATGATTCGCTCCGACGAGTAACTCCTCATTTGGACACATTACTTGTCCTTCCTTCGGCAGATTTGGAAGCAGTATTACCCATACAGCTTTTCAAATACTGCCTCAGTCCAGGACATAGTACTGTATTCCAAATGAAAAGTTACCTTAGAGTGTTTTGACTTATCAAATTTCATTCAAAATCGAAATTATTTAATTGAGATTATACCGTGTACGCAATGGCATGCTTGCATTAAAGTAGGGCTCGACGTAATCTTGGGTAAGAAATTTCAATATGGGAGAAAATTATGTATCACATCGTTCATTTTCATGCTGATGGTGGACAGGATTGTGTTCCTGGGGTGCGCTCTTTTGATGATAAGGAGTCAGCGGATGCATTTGCAAAACAAATGCGTGCTGAGGTTGGGCATACTTGTATCGATTCGGTTTTTCAAGAAACAAGCGCAACGCAGATTTCATCTCATGGACACACAGTAGATGAATTTGAATCTATCTACACCAACATACAACCCCGCCAAGCTCATTCCGTTTGAGTTTCGAAGTAGGGCTCTCTCATGCGTCGGGTAATTAAAATTTCTCGCTAGTCGCTAGCAAAAACCGTCATACAAATGGCGGTTTTTTTATAGAAACGCTGGGAGATAAAGCATGAGCATGCTCCCAATAACCATGAGTCCGAGTATCGTCCAGGCAATATTGAACATTTTTTGATTTTTTTTGTTTCTTATGAACATATATTTATCAGATTGGTAATGCATAGTATACTATATACATGCCTCACATGCTAGATTTAAAAGAACGTAACCGTTTACGAAGAGTTATATACGGCAAACCAATGATTATCGTCATTGCTGTCCTTTTTCTTTTTATTGCGCGCGGAGCATGGGGGATGTATCAAAAAAGTATTGAAGCGACAGAAAAAAGAAATATCACTGAGGAGCGCCTTGGCGAACTTAAACAAAGGGAGGCCGAGCTTTCTCTTGATATCCTTAATTTATCAACAGACCGTGGCATTGAAGGTGAGATTCGGGATCGATTTATGGTTGCGAAAGAAGGGGAAAACGTTATGATAGTAACCGACCCTGATGCACAAAAAATTCACACCGTTACTGTTTCGGATAATTCCCCAACAATAATGCAACGAATGATAAGTGCAGTAGGTATTTCTAATTAAATTTCATTTTGTTTGGTGTATCTTTTGTTTCCTGATACTTGCTCGTGCCATGATGAATTGAGCAAGTTTTCTGAATATATAATATGCGGGTATGGTTTAGTGGTAGAATGCGACCTTCCCAAGGTTGAGACGGGAGTTCGATTCTCC
>DIZR01000064.1:0-241 GCA_002429425.1 Patescibacteria group bacterium UBA6023 | reverse complement strand
TCGATTCTCCCTACCCGCACTGGCCAATGAAAAAGTCGCTCTGAGAGAGTGACTTTTTTATTGCATGCCAGTACGCGGAAAGAAAGTGTCTAGCGGCACTTTCGGGGAGAATCGAAGAGCTTTGTGATGTTTACGAGGAATTCCGATTCCAAGTAAACCACAAAGGTGTACTGAAACTGTAAGTTTCGATTCTCCCTACCCGCACCAAAACAGAAAGTCAAAAAGTTTCCTTTGTTTTCTT
>DIZR01000029.1:1741-6131 GCA_002429425.1 Patescibacteria group bacterium UBA6023 | reverse complement strand
TGCGGGAGACGATAAGCAAAATTGTGCAGCCGGGGCATTTATGGAAAATATTGTTGCATCGCAAAATGAACATAACACGAAATTCATACGCGCCAATGAACCCTACTTCCCCTGCACTATCGTAAATACCCTCTTTATTGACACCTGTTACACTGCACAGGCAACACTCATTTGGCAAAATACCAAATATCCCAAAGATGCTTTTCGTTTGTGCGAGGAAATTCCCGACACACCATCGAAGCATTCATGTGTCGAGGGTCTTGGTAGAGAAATTGCTGCAGGAAGCATGAACACGACCGCAGAGACCATCAAAGGATGTGAGGCTGCCTCATCAAGCGATACGTTCAGCACCTGCATCATTGGTGCAATGAAGAACTTTATTTCCTACTATCATGATGATGTTCTTGCAAAAGAATTGTGCAGATCAATCGACATTTCTACGCAAATACAATGCGACACAGAACGAAGTGCTTTCATTAAACTCTTTGCAAGCACCACGACTGCTATTCAATAAAAAATATCTCGCAGATGCGAGATATTTTTTCAAAACGATTATTACAAACCTAGAACTTTACCTGTACGTTCTCTTGTGCTGCATCATTATCAGGGAGATCAAAATATTCTTTCTTCGAGAAATGGAACATATTTGCGATGAGATTGCTTGGAAACGTTGCAATTGCAATAGCGAGGTCACGAACATTTCCATTATAGAAACGGCGTGCCGCTTGGATTTTGTTCTCCGTATCCGTAAGCTCATCCTGGAGCTTGGCAAAATTCTGATTTGCCTTGAGGTCAGGATATGCTTCTGAGAGTGCGAAGACAGACTTGAGCGCATCAGTGATCATATTTTGTGCCTGTGCTTGCTCGCCGATACTTCCACCCTTCATTGCCATATTGCGCGCTTCAATGACCTTCGTGAGCGTGCCCTCTTCGTGCTTCGCATATCCCTTCACTGTTTCGATGAGGTTCGGAATAAGATCATAGCGACGTTTGAGTTGTACTTCAATATCTGCCCATGCCTCCTCAGAACGTGCGATTAATTTCACAAAATTATTATAGAGTCCGATTGCCCAAAGAATGGCAACGACAATCAGCCCGAGAAGAATAAGAGTAGACATAATGATTTAAAAAATTACTTCGTTAGTAAGAATATATGCAACCGTAACAGCAATTATAGCTTCTCTCCACTTCATGGCAAGCGTGTATCACATTGCCCTTAGTCAAATATCTCAAAACACTGTGCTTCATAAAGAAAAGCGGCATCCCCCTCAAGGATGACCGCTTATGTGTGTTTCTTTTTTTAGTCCTCAGATCGAATACTTCCACCCGCTCTGCTACCAGGAAAAATCAGATCCATTGGTGTCATATCAGGTTTGGCGAGAATGTATGGAGCGATATATACCGATCCGTCGACGCGTTCTACTTTCATTGATGAGACGCTGTCAACACGAGGATCATGTGCATATTTCATGTAGGCTTCTTTCATGCGCTCCGCATCTGTTTGGTCGTACATACCTTCTTGCGCAACTTGGGATGCCACAGAACCTGCTTTTACTGCAACATCGCCGATCATTCCGAATGTTTCATCTGCCTCATCCACAGACGAGACGTCTTCGACTTCGTTTTCCATGAGAACTCCTTTTCAAAAAAATATAATGAACGTAGTACAAATTTATTCTAAATATTTTATAGAAATTGTCAAATAAAAACACCGCGACGAATCGCGGCGTTGTGGGTTTATACCACCATACTAGCGGTGATATTCATGATGACAAATCACTGAGGTCAGTGGCGTATCAAACTTTGGTGGATTTTCCATTGCATACATCACTGCGCGATGAGCAGATTGCCCTTCGTCAGTGCCATGAAAAGATACAGATGTACCGATTTCCTTGAAAAACTCATCAAGGTCACCTTCAAGTCCTCCGTCCAACTCACCGCCAACATCAATGATTCTTTGTTCATGTACCATAGTCTAACCCTCATGTAAGAACAATTAAAAAACACAATACATCATTGCTGATGCATCACTAGTATTTTCTTCTTGGGATAAATTGTCAAGATGCAACTCAGTCAGGAAGATGCGCATAAAAATACTAAACGCTGATAGCATTATACTACTTTTTTACAATATTGGCAAGCAATTTTTCCCCATAAAAATTACCGAGGACTCCTCGGTAATTTTTGCTTAATGTTTCTTGATGATTAGTAACCCATGTCTCCCATCCCCTCCATGCCACCTCCTTGTGGTGTAGGTTCCTTTTTCTCAGGAATGTCCGCAATCGCGACTTCAGTGGTAAGCAAAATCGCAGCGGCCGAGACTGCGTGTTCAAGTCCTGCGCGCGTGACCTTCACTGGGTCAACAATACCTGCCTTGAGCATGTCGAGAACCATTACATCCCGTGCCGCATCGTAGCCCGCATTCCCCTTCGATTCAACAATGTCTTTGATGAACACGGCCGCATCATCACGACCAGCATTCAACACAATTTGTTTGAATGGTGCCGAGAGCGCATCCGCGACGATGTGGTACCCAATCAAGAATTCTGAATTCTGTTTATCGAGGTGACCCTTCTTTGAAGCATCACTCTTACCGATTTTCTCTTCAAGTGTGCGTGCGACACGAACTAAGGTTGAGCCTCCGCCGGGAACGATTCCCTCTGCAATCGCCGCTTTCGTCGCTTTCACTGCATCTTCAATCTTCAACTTGAGATATTTCATCTCGGTCTCTGTTGCGGCACCAACCTTGAGAATTGCAACGCCACCCGAAAGTTTTGCAACACGTTCTTCGAGTTTTTCTTTGTCGTATTTCGAATCGTTATTCGCAATTTGTTTTTTCAATTGTTCGACGCGTTTCAACACATCACCTTTCTTTCCTTTCCCATCAACAATCACCGTCTTGTCTTTTGTCGCAATCACGCGACCTGCACGACCGAGCATTTCCACCGTGACCTTGTCGAGTGAAAGTCCTACTTCATCGGAAATGACCGTACCCCCTGTGACGGCAGCAATATCCGCAAGCATTTCTTTCTTACGGTCACCATAGCCAGGTGCCTTTACTGCAAGTGTCGAAAATCCACCACGAAGTTTGTTCACTACAAATGTTGTCAGTGCTTCACCATCGACATCTTCCGCCAGAATAACTAATTCTTTCTGTCCCGTTGATGCAAGTTTTTCAAGCAATGGGAGCACGTCTTGAATAGATGATATTTTTTTGTCCGTAAGAAGAATGAGCGCATCTTTGTAGACCGCCTCCATGCGTTCAGGATTCGTAATCATGTATGGAGAAACATATCCTTTGTCGAATTCCATTCCCTCAACAATCTCTGCTTCGATACCAAATGATTGGGACTCCTCAACGGTGACCACTCCATCCTTTCCCACCTTCTTTATTGTCTCTGCAATTTTCTTTCCCATTTCTGGTGACTCCACTGAAATCGTTGCAACCTGTTCAATTTCCGCATCAGTCTTTATCGGCTTCGCCATTCCATGTAATGCCTCAACCGCATCTTTGAGCGCCGATTCCATTCCACGGCGTACACCCATCGGGTTTGCCCCCATCGCGATGCGACTCATTCCCTCTTTCACTAACGACTGCATTAAGATTACCGCAGTGGTCGTTCCATCCCCTGCAATCTCATCGGTACGTGATGCAACCTCCTTCACGATTTCTGCGCCCATGTTTTCCATTTTATTTGGAAGAGAAATTTCCTTTGCAATGGAAACACCATCATTCGTGATTGTCGGTGCACCGTACCCTTTATCCATCACCACATTACGTCCACGGGGGCCAATTGTAATCTTCACTGCATCGGCAACTTTGTCGACGCCCGTCTTCAATGCCTTGCGTGCAAGTTCTCCGGAAATTATTTGTTTTGCCATAATATTTGTAGATTATTTTTCAACTGCGAGAATATTTGATTCAGTGGTGATGATATGATCGAGTCCGCCAACTTTTACTTCCTCAGCATCATATCCACGTTTAAACCAAACTGTATCTCCTTTTGTAACTTCCATCACAATGCGTTTTCCATCGGTCGCGATTCGTCCCGGACCGGTTGCAATAATAAGTCCACGTTCGTGTTTTTCGTTCCCCTCCTTTCCAGGAAGAATGAAACCTGATGCGGTCTTCAATTCTCCCGCGGTATCGAGCGGTTGAATAAGCACGCGATCGCCCAATGGTTGAATCATTTTTTCTTTACCTTTTGCCATATAATGCTTACATTAACTACTCATAAATTTCCCCAGCACACATAACTATCGTTCATGTGCATTAGTCACATCCACTTCAGGGACGTGAGGTGGGTATATTATAGGAAGAAGCTCTCTTTGAGTCAAAATATCGCATTTTTTACTTTTATTATCTTTTTCCACCAGCTCCCTCGAAAAA
>DIZR01000029.1:0-1622 GCA_002429425.1 Patescibacteria group bacterium UBA6023 | reverse complement strand
TCCTTGTGCAAGTTTTTTCTAAAGGAGTGGTGGAGGTGGGGTGAAATGCTTACGAAATAAAAACTGGTACACGCATTAAGTCCACCTTCGTCCTACCCCAAGAGAGACTTGCACAGGCTGGCGAGCCGAGCAGAGCAAAAACGGAGCTGGGTTTTATGCGTGCTCTCGAGGGGTACGGACGATAAAACCTTTACGGAGTGAGAAATAACCACAATACACGAGAGTGTTTAAACAACATTACAAGGAGCTCCAAGGAGAGACCTTTCAAAGCCAAGGACTCACCTTGGACGCAAACTCCTAGAATGTACAAGAGGAATTAGATTAGATACCTCTATTATAAGGAGTTTTTATTACCACTTGTGCACAACGGGAATTATGCTATACTCTTTTCGACATGGAACTACTCATAAAGGCATTGCCGTGGATACAGATCATCATTTCCGTAGGACTTGCGGGACTTATTTTGCTTCAGCGTTCAGGTGCTGAGCTTGGTGGCGCATTCGGCGGAGGAGATGGAGGAGGAGGAACACTTTACACCCGTAGAGGCTTCGAAAAAGTGGTATTCTTTATGTCGATCATTTTTGCCGTTGCATTCATTCTGATAAACTTCGGGGCACTTCTTCTCGGTAAGTAACATATCAATTTCCCTAGATTATTATCTGAGTACCATTAGAATACTTTTTAGTATGCATTCAGTAGTCTTTTGTTCATCGTTTTGCATTATTGTTTTTTGAGATACTTATCACGTACATCATCATTAGCATTTAAATTATATTTGTGGAGGAATCGTCTGTACAATCAAATACACCAAAACAAGAGCAAAAAGGATTATATAAATTATCCCGCCTGCTCATGTTGCTCCCCCAGGGACCAAGAAGGTTACTCATGCTTGCAGTAATAATTTTTATTGTGAGCTCATTTGTGCTACTCGCGCAGTTAAATGATCGTTTTCTTGTCGAAGTACCTCGTCATGGCGGAGAGCTTGCCGAAGGTATCATTGGACGACCACGTTTTATTAATCCCATCATCGCGAAATCTGACGCCGATCGCGATATGTCAGAATTAATTTACTCTGGACTACTTCGCGAGACACCAAACGGAACATTAACTCCTGACCTCGCTGCTCATTTTGAGATATCGCCGGACGGACTAACTTATACTTTTACCTTACGCAAAGGTCTTGTATGGCACGATGGTGAGCCTATCACCTCAGCTGATATTGCATTTACTATCGATAAGGCTCGTGATCGTGGCCTTGTAATTAAAAGTCCTCACCGAGCAAGCTGGGAGGGTGTCACCGTGCTTACCCCTGATCCACTAACAATAATTTTTCAGATTAAGCAGCCATATGCTCCATTTCTTGAAAACACTACAATGGGAATACTGCCAAAACATATTTGGAACAATATTCCAAACGAGGAATTTGATGTGTCCTATTACAACATCAAACCAATTGGGTCAGGTCCGTATCGTGTCCTAAATGTTGCGCAAGATAACAATACCGGTCTCCCTAAATATTATGATCTTGTTGCATTTGCACGTTATGCAAAAGGTGAACCATACATTACCAACTTGCGTATGACATTTTTTGGGAATAGCAAAGATCTGATTCAGGCATATAC
>DIZR01000059.1:11543-11965 GCA_002429425.1 Patescibacteria group bacterium UBA6023 | reverse complement strand
GCGCCAGACCAGGCATGGGAAAAGGCGTCAAAGGCATCTGGTGGAGTATCTCTCCCTGACAAAATTCCTAAGGCAGGAGGCTATGTACAAATAAACGAAAGTAGCTCTCTTCGCTGTCTCTTGCAAGAAATTGTTGAGTGGCAAAAGCTAGGACTAAGTATTCAGATCCACTCTCTCCTCAAAACGTACATTTCTGATGCACAGACCAAACAACTCAATAATCAGCTCCTAAACCAGATTTCTGCGGCGAATCTCAATTGGGCAAAAGCGGGAAACCAAGTCGACAACAACGGCGTGCTTTCGAGTGAACCCGTTTACAATACCAATCGCAGTCAAAGTGAATACAATGTGAAGAATCGCCAACTCGACAACATCACCGACCAAGCAGCTGCCGACCCCGCATCGGGAAATCCCGTTGGCTC
>DIZR01000059.1:0-11496 GCA_002429425.1 Patescibacteria group bacterium UBA6023 | reverse complement strand
TCCGAAAGCTTTAACGACCCCGCAAGCGCACAGGGAGGTATGGTAACATTCCTGAGTACACTTTCAAATCCTGGCAATTCACCCCTTGGTGCGGCAACTGCCGCTGACGCAGCTGCACAAGGCAGAATTGATCGCCAACAGGAATCCACTCGACTTGAAGCTGCAAACAGCGGATATAAGCCAACGAAAGAATGTTCAGGAGATCCTTCCGACCCCTACTGCCTAGACCAACAGAACTCGATCGCCACGACCCCTTCTGCACAAAACGAGCGCAATGTCGGGGATGTTGCACAGCAAGGAAATCAGCAAGTACAAAGTGGGAATACCCTAGACTCAACTGCAGGAAGTACGACCGAACAACAATCAACCACACTTAATACACAATCCGGTCTTCTTGGGTATGATGAAACGGGACTTGCAACAAGCAAGACAGTAGTCAATAAGCTCGTCCAGGAATTTTATGATGTCATTAACATAGGATATTTTGGACTAAAAGATGATACTTTCGATTGGGCACAAGCAACAATGCTCATGATCTACGATGAGATGAAGTTTAATGACACAAATACCAATGTTGTTGTCACTGCGGGCACAGCTCCAGTTGATACCAATTACTAGATTCCATGATTTACTGCTACCCATTTCCTCAAAAAGCTTTTGTACAAATTTTTCAACGAGAAGAAATTGATGCAATGATACTACGCCTAATATGATGAGCAACTCCCTTAAAAATCAAGAGCGAAAAATAACAACGGTAATACTCGGGTTTCTACTCATTGGATTTTTTGTTCCAACGAATATTGCTTTTGCGGCTGCATCAATTCCAGGAATCACACCGTCAGCCCCTGGACCAGGAAATGATGTCTGCTTTGCGGCAAGATCTAGCACCACTTTCTCTATGAATTACGAATACTGCTACGCAACCCTTGCTACCTGTACAACAAACCAGGCACTAGTCGTATCGCCAGCCGTACTTGCTACTGGATGTTTAGAAAATTTTTCAACAGTAGGTTTGTGGCAAAAAACATTTGGTAAAACGAGCTATGCTGGCACGCAATCCATATTATCACCCTTGTATCACATCGGTGATATTCTCGAAAAAGCTGTACTTGCCGCTCTTGTTGGTATTGCTGCTTTGTTTTACAAATTTGCGAGTTTATTCCTTGTGGGAATGGGCTCACTTCTTGATATTGCAATAAGTTCAACAATAAATAGCGATTTTTATAGCGGGCTCACGGTCATCAATATCGGATGGACTGCCGTGCGTGATTTCTCAAATATGTTCTTCATATTTGCCCTCCTTTTTATTGCCATCAAAACGATTCTTGGCATGGCAGGGTCAAGTACGAAGCGCTGGGTTGCAAACCTCATCATTGCCGCAATCCTTATTAACTTCAGTCTCTTTGCAACAAAGGTCGTCATTGACGCGGGGAATATTCTTGCATTAGGATTCTGGAGTAAAATGCAAGTCACTTCCGGTGGTATAACTGGACCATCTGCAACAATGACACTCTTTCAAGGGCTTAAACTTCAATCAATTACCGACCCTAAGGATTCATCAGGAAAACCTATTACTCTTCCTGGCGAAACAAAACTACTCATATATCTCGGTGGGGGAATATTTATGTTTATTGCGGGGTATGTCTTCCTTGCAGGTGCGATCATGATGATGATCCGTAGTGTCACGCTCATCATTCTCATGATTGTCTCGCCATTTGCATTTTTAGGGTTTGGACTTCCGGTCGCAGGAGGATTTGCAAACAAATGGCTATCCCAACTTATTGGAAGTGCTTTTGTTGCACCGGCATTTATCGCAATGCTCTACCTCGTTTCGACAATAGTAAATTCTCCCGATCTCTTCAAGTTAACCAACGCAAACGGGTTAAGTATGGGTGGCGCAATCGCAGGAGACATATCAAGTTACGCCATAGTATATAATTATCTGTTAATGATCATTCTTGTCCTTGCCTCTCTCTCTGTTGCAAATGCAGTCAGTTCGGGAGCAGGAAGTACTGCGGGTGCATGGGCAAAGAAGGGTATCGGTGGGGGGGCAGGTGCTGCTGCGCTTGGATTCGGTGCGGCAGGCAGGCAGACATTAGGACGTGCAGGGAAAAACAGACTGAATGATGAAAAATGGGTTAAGGAACAAAATAGACTTGTGGCAAAAGGTGGTATGGCTGGGCGACTTGCGAATATTAAACTTGCAACTTACGAAAAGGCAAGCAAGGGAACCTTTGATGTCCGCAATGCAAAAGTAGCAGGAGTCGGAGTAGGAAGCGCACTCGCACTGGGTGGAGTCAATGCTGGACAAGGGACGAAACGAAATTACGATCAACATGGTGCCGTTGGTAGCTCAGTAACAGGAGGGTACCGTGGCACCGATAAAGAAAAAGAACTTATTGAAACAGCGAAAGGTCGTTACAAGAATGCGCCAGATGCCCAGGAAGCATATCTTCGCAGAACACTTGGAAAAGATGGCGATAAGGACACCCTTGAAGCTGCTCGTCACAAAGAAACCCTCAAGCAAATAGAAAGAGACAAGATTACTGTTGAAGAAAAAAATAACCTTAAGAAAGCCATTGATCCAAAAGCGGAGGGAGCATTAATTGGTGAAGCCGCCGCGGAAGCGATAAAAACAAGCTTTGCAAGACTTTCAGGAAAGGAGTCGGCAGAAATACTTGCTGACAAACCGGAGTATCTCAAAAATCCAGCTGTTATCGCCGCACTTACCTCAAGAGAGCTCGGCGCACTTGATACCTCAAGACTTGATGCCGAAACAACGAAATCACTCTCATCTGGCATTGTTCAGAATGGCACAGAAAGTGCACGCAATTATCTAAAAAACCAGGCAAAAGTTGGGGGAGTTCTTCAATACGATAGTGCAGCAGAGCTCAAGAAACTTACAAACGATTATGACGAAAAGCAGGTCTCGCTCAAGGGCAATGACGCAGAATGGAAAGTGTATTCAGAAAATCAAAAGAAGGAAATTGGGAAAGCACTTGGAATGGTCGGCGGAGCAACGGAAATCACTCAACTCGATGATAAGCTCATTACGCACGAGGCGCTGGTGAGTCAGTATAATTCAAAAATTGTCCGGGAATTCCAGAAAAAAATAAAAGATGGAGATTTCGATGGAGATTTCGGAGAAAAACTTGATGCGCAACTGAAAGCTCACAACACTCGCGCTAGTAAATCTACCCCAACTCCCTCTCCGATAGCGACTCCTCCTCCGGCACCTTCACTCATTATTTCCGCCAACGTCTCTGATACCTATCGCACTCGACCAAAATAATTACCATGGCAATACTTCCAGTAAAATTTGAAACACTCCCAGAAGACATTAGAGAAATGTTGCGGAGTGATGAGCTTGTCGAAAAAATAGAACTCATCGGTGAAAAGCAATCATTACCTCCAATGGAACAAGGCTTTCTTGTGCACATTTGTGCAAAGCTCATGACCGGACTTCTTTCACCAGCAAACTTTGTTAATACCATTGCCGATGAACTTGATATTCCGAGAGAAAAAGCATCCTTTATTGCGCAGGAGGTCAACAGAGATATTTTTAGCAACATTAAGGAGTCTCTGAAGATGCTTCATACTGGGGCACTTCAAACGATACCGATAAAAACTGGACCACAAACCCCCATCGCGATTGCACCCATTGCCCCGATACTACAAGGCTCCCTAATCCAACCAGAAGTAAATGCTGGAAGTATCTTTGAACAAAAGCTTGGTGGCGCGTTTCGCATGAATACCGAGAGTAGCAATTCCGTAGGAACGCCATAACCGCAGAACATTATATGAGGTCGCATCAGCGTCTTCGTTAGTGATTATACCGACCCTAATTAACCATTTCCAAATAAGTTTCTGAGGAGACACCTTTCAAAGCAAAAGAATCACCTCCAAAACTCTCAGTGAGTTTCCGAAGGTGTTTCCTCGGCGTCTTCGCGGAGGTAACTCCTCGGGAAACAAAATTCAAATTGGCAAGGAGAGACCTTTCAAAGCCAAGGACTCACCTTGCCAATTTTATAGACCATGTTTTCCTTGAAATATTTATATCATGCTATAATAAATATATGCAGTTTCAGGTACCACAATTTCTTGACGTTGAAGATAAGATCATTGGTCCATTCACTATTAAACAGTTTCTTTATCTTGCCGGAGGGGCAGGGCTTGCATATATGGCATGGTACTTTATACCCTATCTCGGCTTTATTGTTGCATTAGGTTTCGTTGGTCTTGCGGGGGCACTTGCATTCTACAAATTCAACAACAAGCCCTTTGTCTTTATTATTGAATCCGGCTTTCACTACATAAAAAGTAATCGTTTATATATCTGGAAACGAAGAGAGAAAAAAAATGAAGAAACACATCTTGATCTGACAAACTTTACCGCTACCGTTCACACAGGAACACTACCCATCTCCACCACCACAAGTAAGCTTGGTGATCTGACCTGGTCGATGGATGTCCAACCAAGTGGGCTCGAAACGAACACTGTACACTCGGACGGAGTGATTATTTAAGCTCAAGTATGACTTACGCAAATAGCGAACTTCTTTGTTGTGGAGCCTCTGCAACTCGGTCAACATATATGAATATGTCTTCCTCGTTGCTTTCTCCACGCCTTGAATTTCATCTATTTGCATAAGTCCTATATAATAATGACACATGGCAACCCCAGGAAAACCAACACAAGATTTTGTTCCAATACGCGATATCAAAAACGGTATCATGATCTTAAACAATGGCGACCTTCGCATGATGCTCATGACCTCATCGCTCAATTTTGGCCTCAAGTCGGGCGATGAGCAGGGAGCGATCCTCATGCAGTTTCAGAATTTTCTCAACTCACTTGAGTTTCCAATTCAAATTTCTATTCAATCAAAACGTTTAGACATTCGTCCGTACCTTACCATGCTCGAAGAACGTGAAAAAGCGCAACTCGTTGATGCGATGAAAATTCAAGTTCATGAGTATATTAGTTTCATCAGAGACTTCACGAGTCATACAAACATTATGTCCAAGAATTTTTTCATCGTCATTCCATATGCGGGAGGATCCCTGGTTTCAAAAAATTCCGGTGGAGGGGGAATTTCAGGACTGTTCAAGCGTGGGGGTGGAAAGAAAAAAATGACCGCGGCGGAGGTGCAAAATTTCGAGGAAGCGCGCATTCAACTCGAACAACGTGTATCGATCGTTGAACAAGGTCTTGCACGTTGCGATCTCCGCACCGTACGGCTTGGCACGGAGGAGATTACCGAATTATTCTACAAAAAATTCAATCCCGGAGAGCTTGAATCATCAGTCGCATAATATACATATTTTATGGCAGAAAAAAAAGAATTTGATAATTTAAATACCGGAGTACTTCCCACAGATATCTTTGAGGCAACAAACCTCGACATGAAGGATATTCTTGCTCCTGCCGCAATCAAGATCACCCCAAAAGACATTTATATTGGCGATAAAATAGCACGCACGCTCTTTGTTATTTCCTATCCACGCTTCCTTTCGCAAGATTGGTTTACCCCAGTGATAAACCTCGACAAAGTATACGATATTTCCATAATGATCCATCCGGTAGAAACTGAACTTGCGCTACGTTCCTTCCAAAAAAAAGTTGCGGAAGTACAAAGTCAGATCAATGAACGCGAACGAAAAGGCTTTGTACGCGACCCTGTTCTTGATATTGCCTATAACGACCTCGAAGACTTGCGCGACAAACTCCAGCAGGCACAGGAGCGTCTGTTCGACGTCGGAGTGTATATCACCGTCTACGCAAATGAAAAAACAGAACTCGATAAAGCGGAAAGTGAGCTCAAGTCTATTCTTGATGCAAAATTAGTTTATCTCAAACCCGCAATATTCCAACAAGAACAAGCATATCGTAGTGTGCTCCCACTTATGACCGATGAGCTCGAAGTGCACTACAAGCTCAATTCCGCACCACTTTCATCAATTTTTCCATTCGTTTCATTTGACCTTACCTCAGACAAGGGCATACTCTGGGGAATCAATCGACACAACGCATCATTAGTACTTTTCGATCGTTTCTCAATGCCGAACTATAATTCGGTGACCTTTGCGGTATCTGGTTCTGGAAAATCATACACAACAAAACTCGAAATCATTCGCACACTTATGTTTGATGCCGATGTTATCGTTATCGACCCTGAAAATGAATACGCATTTCTTGCAGAAGCGACAGGTGGAAGATTCTTCAATATCTCACTCACTTCAGAGCATCACATCAATCCATTTGATCTTCCTGCTCCTCGCGATGATGAGTCTGGTGCAGATGTGCTCCGCTCAAATATTATTTTCCTCGTAGGACTTTTCCGCATCATGCTCGGGGGACTCACTCCGGAAGAGGATGGAATCATCGACCGTGCAATTGCAGAAACGTACGCACTCAAAGATATCTCTCCGGATACTGATTTCACTCAACTCGAACCGCCACTCCTTTCTGATTTCGAACTTGTCCTTTCGGGAATGGATGGAACAGAATCATTACTTCAACGTTTGGAAAAATACACCCGTGGAACATGGTCAGGATTTTTAAATCAACCAACAAATGTTGATATCACGAAACGCTTCACTGTGTTTTCCGTACGCAACATGGAAGACGAGCTTAAGCCGGTCGCAGTCTATATCATTACGCACCACATTTGGACTGCAATACGCAAAGAATTACGTAAACGCCTTCTCGTCGTCGATGAAGCATGGTGGATGATGAAATCTGAAGACACTGCATCTTTCCTCTTTAGTCTTGCAAAACGCGGACGTAAATATTTCCTTGGTATTGCAACGATCACCCAGGATGTGAATGACTTTCTCCGCTCACCATATGGACTACCAATTCTCACGAATTCCTCGATCCAAATACTCCTCAAACAGTCACCAACGACGATTGACCTTGTCCAACAAACATTCCATCTTACTGATGAAGAAAAATATCTCCTCCTTGAATCTGGTGTTGGTGAGGGACTTTTCTTTGCGGGACTAAAACACGTCGCGATCAAGATCTATGCATCATACACGGAAGACCAAATCGTAAGCTCCGATCCTGCACAAATGCTCGCAATCGCGAAAGCGAAAAAGGACCTCGCCGAGGCACAACGTTAATGATTTTTGGGGTAAGGAGGTTTGTCCTCAGTTTTGGGAAGTCGAACCTCATAATCCCAAGGAGCGACTCCCTTCTTTGAATCCAAGGTGAGTCCTTGGCTCTGGAAGGTCTCTCCCTGGAAACTGCCAAATACAAAAAACACTATCAACAGTTTGAGTAAAATTCCTCCGTGGAAGTCTACTAATGCGCTATAATGATTACATGGCAATGAAAGCGGGCGCTCAATCAAAAATAAGAAAAGCCCCATTATATGGGAAAAAAGCGGAAAAACCAACATCCGAAGGAGAGGGTACTGCAAAAAAGGCTACTAATTGGTTACTTTTTTGGCTTGTTGGGGGAATTGAGATTTCAAAAGATCTCCTTGATCTTGTTTGGGGACTACTGGAATCACTAGGTGTCGGATTAAGCGCCACTGGCGTTGGGGCAGTAGTTGGTATCCCTATTTCTTTTTTTGCAATCGGCATGAGTTGGCTCGTTTCCCTTACGGTATTCATCATTACCATGGTCTATTTTATATATACAAAACAAAGTGTGCTTTTGCGATTGGTGATTATCAGTATTAGTACTATAATAGGAATGATCCCCGGACTAAATATACTTCCTGATGCAACAATAGGATTCTTCGTTGCAGCATTCGTAGGAACAATCGCGAAGGTGGGGAAGAAGATAATCGGTGGAGTTGCCGGTGGAGCCAAAAAAATTATTACGGGAAGCTAATGCAATAGCAATTGCGCATGAAATCAATCTTTTACATATTACTTTCAATACTTTTTCTCGGAACATTCGTACCGAATACCGCGCTAGCGGGGTTTGATCTCGTAAACATTACCACGAGTCCAAAAACTCCCGGAGCAAACGAAACAGTAACTGTACGAATCGAATCCTATGCAGTCAACCTTAATACTGCAAACCTTGTGTGGTACGTAAACAAAGTACCAGTAAAAGAGGGAATTGCGGAAAAGGAAATTACTCTACGTACCGGAGATTTTGGGACAAAGACGACGGTTGATATTGTGATATTTACCGCAGATGGAGTAAAACTCAACAAACAACTCATTATTGCCCCTGCAGAGGTGGATTTATTATGGGAAGCACAAACATATACACCACCATTTTACAAAGGAAAGGCTCTTGCGAGTTACAAAAGCCTTGTGCGTGTTACTGCAATTCCACGATTTAATGCATTAACAAGCAATCCAAAAGAATTTTACTATAAATGGACATATAATCGCATACAAAATGTCGGCGAAGCCTTAGGAAAGGATAGCGTCGTCATTCCCATGGGATATGCAGATTCACCGGTTCCCGTTTCTGTTGACGTGAGTCTCCCAGGGACGGATTGGAAGGGTATAAAAAACTCAAGCATCGAAGGAACAGAGGCAAAACTGGTGTTTTATCATCAGGCACCACTGCTTGGTGTAGAATTTAATCATGCACTCACCGGAACACAAACAAAAGAAACAGAGTTTACTATTTACGCAGTACCATATTTCTTCTCACTTGATAACTTTGCAAATGGCAATCTTTTGTATACGTGGAATGTTGATCGCGCTTACAGAGCACCGGACTTTGATCAACAAAATCTCACACTCGTGAAACCCTCAAATACCGCAGCTTCGTACGATGTTAGTCTGCGTGTACAAAACCCGAAACGCATCCTACAGGAAGGGCGAGCACAGGCAACAATTTCGTTTATTGCAGAATGATAACCACACAACAACATGGACATAGAAAATGAACAAAGCGAAAAGAAGAAATGGATATTTATTATCGTGGGGATTCTCATCCTCATCGCTATCATTATTTTTGCAATTCTCCATTTCGGAAAAAATTCTACGGTCGTAAAACAAATTAGTAATGTTCTCCCATTCGGACAGCTCGGCACAGAAACTCCACGGGGAAATATTACCGGGGGAAACAATAGTGTAGGAAATAATCCTGATGGAACTACTCCAGCAGAAGGCGAGAAACCGATGTTTCTCCAACTTGCAAAAGGTCCCGTTGCAGGTGCAACAAATATTATTCGCGACGGCAAGACCTATGTACGCTACGTACTTCGTGAAAATGGTTTTGTGTATGAGGTAGATCCAGAAACTGCAATAAGTAAGCAATTAACAAATACAACCATTCCTCGTGTTTATGAAGCATCGTTTGGAAGTGAAGGAAATGCGGTTGTTTTGCGTTACCTCACCCGCGACCCGCTTACCCGTCTTGATGTTATCAAAACATACTTCGCAAACCTTGAGCTCCCCACAAGCACCGCAAGCTCAACTGATACGGTTGGAGCATTAAGAGGAGACTACCTTCCGGATAATATTAGCGCATTAAGTATTTCTCCTGACGGCAAAAACCTCTTCTATCTTCTCCCTATCCCCGAAGGCGTATCGGGAACAATCATTTCACTCACAAATGCACAGCCACCAAAGGAAGTTTTCCGCAATTCATTCAGCGAATGGCTCCCGCAATTATTCAATGACGGAACAATCCTTCTCACAACAAAAGCATCCGCAAAAGTTCCCGGTTATGCATATCTGTATAATCCAAAAGATCACACACTTTCACGTATTGTACGTGAGAAAAATGGTCTTACAACGCAAGGGAACTCCGATGGAACACTTGTCGCCTATAGTGAGAATATTGCGGATAATTCAACTTTTGGTTTGTACAGTAAAGAAGGGTTCCATGGCGATGAGGGTATCATTACTCATGAATCTTCAGTTCCACTCACTACACTTCCGGAAAAATGCGCATGGGGGACAATTCACCATGCGTTATACTGCGGATCCTTTACTGGTGGGGGAAATGGGAATATTCCTGATGGATGGTATCAGGGTATTACCACTTTTAACGACACGTTTTGGATGATCAATACCGACACCACAGAGATTACTTTTATCGCAGACCCCCTGAAAAGTCTTCAAAAAAATTTCGATGTCACCATGCCATTTATTGATAACAAAGAAACATTCCTCTTTTTTGTGGATAAAAACGATTCATCTCTTTGGTCAATGAGAATTCCTCAAGCAACCACAACAGATAGTGGAGGAATTCCACCAATAGACACAACACTCACTCCTGCAGAGCAAAAGGACGCAGCAGGAAGTGTCACCCACTAATCATATGAAACGTTTGTTATTCCTTCTTGCATTTATCTTTCCAAGCATCGCTCTTGCCGCCCCTGCAACATACAATCTCCTCGCACCGCTTGGAACGCTATCGGGCGCAGTGACACTCAGTGACTACCTCCAGGGAATCGTGCAGGTTATTATTGGGGTTGCAGGAGTGCTTGCGGTTATTATGATCGTTATCTGTGCGATTCAAATGATCGGCTCACCATCGGTATCGCAAAAAAGTGCATCCAAGGAATGTATTACGAATGCGCTCTTTGGACTTTTGCTTGCGATTGGCTCATGGATCCTCTTAAGCACCATCAACACCGATCTTCTCAAGAGCGATTTTAATCTCGCAGCACTATCAACACCAGTTGCACCAGCACCAGCAGCACCCACAAGTGACCCGATGCCAACCAACCCCGGCTACTATTATCGATATGATTCTGGTAGTGGAATAATAAAAAATTCTCCACCCTATGATACTGCACCAATTTGTGATCAACTAATGAAAAAAGCCCAGAGTGAGGGAGTGACTATCAGTCAAACATGTTTTAATGTTCCAAAACCAACAACATCAATAGGTGGAGGAAGCGAAACGAGTACCAGAACTGCATTATGCGCCAATGCTCCATCATCGTGTACTGCAGCATGTAAAGCACAATGCCTTTTTACTAAACCTCTTGGTACAAACAACTCGCCCTGTGTTCCTTCAACCATAAATGGAGTAGAGAACCATTGTACCAACGTGGCGGGTCTTCCTGGCGGAACGGTAAGCTTCCTGGTTGGGCTTCCTTCGGCATGCTCATGTAACGTAATTATCACCGGTGGAACAGAAAATGGACACGCGAGTCATGGTGCAAATATACCGGTCTTTGACCTTTCAAAATCAGTAACGCTTTATAATTTTATTAAAACGAATGCATCAATCAAGGCAAATCCTTCATTTTGTAAATCACATGGCGGAACATGTCATCAAAAATGGCTTTATAATGGATATTGGTTTACCGATGAGGATTCAAAACATTGGCATGTCTGCAAAGATGGCACCACAGCGCCAGCAGGGAAGAGTGTTACATTATTCAAAAAAGCTTGTACGCAAATATAAATATTTAAATAATTTCTTCTGTGGAGAAGAAGCTCCTTACTCAAGCATATTTAGGCTATAATTAAGACATGGGAATATCACGTAAAATCATCACTCTTCTTGCATTTTTCTCTCCAGGACTAGCCTATGCCGCCCCTGCAACATACAAT
>DIZR01000093.1 GCA_002429425.1 Patescibacteria group bacterium UBA6023 | reverse complement strand
CCGTTTTAGAAAAATGAAGTACTCATTGTGGTGATGTGCGTGTTCGTGGGGGCGTACTCACCGTACGTCCACCGAACCGTATATCGAAGTCAACAATGCAATTCGCGGAATAATTAGCGAAGCTTTGAGCGGCGAAGGAAGGACGGGATAACTCCAAGATCATCATCTTCCTCTTCTATGAATTTTGGTTCTGCATCTTCACGTCGCACTGACACGGTGCGTTGTTTTTCCTCAGGAACGGTATTAAATATTGCACGCTCGGTAGCATTCTTGTCTTTGCGCAACGTGTCGACAAATTTTTCTTCTTGTTTCGCAAATAAGGTTTCCTCCTCCTCCTCCTCAAGTATGTCTTCTTCTTCAGTTTTTCCCCTCATTTGCTGGTGTTTTTTTGGTGCGCGCCCTGTTTCTGGGAAGCCCGATGCGATGACCGTAATTTTAATTTCACCTTTGCGTAGTTTACTGTCAATGATTGCTCCAAAAATAACCTTTGCATTTGTATCAACGGACTCAGTGATAATCTTTGCCGCTTCCTGAATTTCATTCATAGTCATGTCCTCACCTCCCGCAATTGCGAAAAGGACGCCCCGCGCTCCGTTAATAGAAACATCAAGAAGAGGGGAGTTAATGGCTATCCGTGCGGCTTCTACTGCACGATTTTCTCCTGACGCAACGCCGATGCCCATGAGTGCTGTTCCTGCATCTGCCATGACCGCCTTAATATCAGCAAAGTCGACATTGATGAGTCCTGGGGTTGTAATGAGGTCAGAGATACCTTCAACTGCCTGGCGGAGCACCTCATCGCATTGTGCAAATGCGGAGAGAATGGTTGTATCTTTTTCTGAGTTTAGGAGTTTATCATTTGGGATGACAATAAGTGCGTCTACCTCAGCCTCAAGTGCTTCAAGTCCTTTGTCTGCAAGAAACATGCGTTGTGATCCTTCAAAGAAGAATGGCTTGGTAACAACACCGATGGTGAGTGCGTTCAGTTCACGCGAAGTTCTTGCAATAACTGGAGAAGCCCCCGTGCCGGTGCCTCCACCCATTCCACTTGCAATGAAAACCATGTCTGCCCCCTTGAGTGCTTCCTGGATCTCTTCTTTTGTTTCCTCCGCTGCGCGTTTGCCAAGTTCCGGATTCATTCCTGTACCAAGTCCTCGTGTAAGATTTTTTCCAATATGGATCTTTTTTGTTGCGAGTGAATTATGTAGATCTTGTGCATCAGTATTTGCAACAATAAATTCAACGCCAGTTACTTTTGAACGCATCATGTGATTGACGGCATTTCGCCCTGAACCACCGACGCCAACTACCTTGATACGGGCAAATGCTTCTATCTCCGGATTAACTTTGGCCATGATAATAACTTGTTAATGACACGAGCTCCCTCGGTGTCGAATTATTCGATAATACTTAAGAGTATAGCAAAATAGCAGAGAAAAGCGAACAATATACAAAGGTCCTTTTTGCTATAAACTATAACCTAAACAGGCAAAAGCATTACGGCATCAATTGCTTAAGAAGATTTGCAAACATTTCCTTGATATTACCAAAGAAATTTCCTCTTGCGTGAAGCACGGGACGATCGTTTGTAATGCCCCAAATACAGAGACCATACGCAACAAACCATGAGGTATCCTTAATTTGTTTTTTGGATTTGGGGTTGCTTGGAAAATCGAGTGTGTTTGTTGGGATCTTTGAGGGGAGACGCATCGCTACACGTGCAAAATCTTCTATTGTCTCAACACCTGATCCTCCGCCCGTAATAACAATCCCAGCAGGTAAGAGCTCATGCTTTCCAATTTTTTTCAAATGTGCAATGACAAGACTAAACATGTCCTCAAGGCGAGAAAGTATGATGTCGTTCATTTTTTTCTTTGGAAAATCGTATCCACCTTTGCCAAGTTTTATCAGCTCAGCATCTTCAAGGGGAATTTTTAATCCCAAGGCAATGTCATTGGTAATATCTGTTGAGCCAGTAGGGAATACCTCAAGAGAAATTGGGATACCTTCTTCGTAGACGACCATTGATATCGTTTCTGCGCCAATATTTGCAAGAACACACCCCGCCATGCGTTGCGCTTTTGTGAGGGCAACAAATGATGCAGCAATTGGTGATGCGCATGCATCAATTGGTTCAATTCCCGCTTCTTCAACTGCGCGAATAAGATCGTTTAAATGTTGTTCAAGCGAAGTAACAATCAGACATTTTACTTCAAGTTTTAGTCCCTTCATTCCCGCTGGTCTGCCATAAATTCTTTTGCCATCGACAGTATACGTAATTGGTATCGTGTGGAGTATTTTTTTGTTTGCTGCATTTGCAAGATTTTGTTCACCGGCGCGAAGTGCTCGTTCAACATCAGATTCAGTAATTTCAGAATCCGCTCGAGAAATAATTGCGGCACCCGTTGATTGTGCTCCCTCGAGCCCGACTCCACCAACTGAAATATACGCTTCACGAATTCGTACACCGGCAATTTGTTCAGCCTCTTCGACTGCCGCACGTACACCCTTTACTGCATCAGTAATATTAATGATATATCCATGACGAAGTCCACGTGACTCTGCTTTTCCTATGCCAATGATGTGTGGTAATCCACCACCTTCAGTGTGCTCCGTAATAACCACGCGTACCGAGTGCGTGCCGATATCAATTCCTGTAATAATGCGTTTGCTCATAATGATGTGTGTGCCATTGTTTCAATCTCAAAAAATATTTGTAATTCCGAATGCAGAAAGAATTTTTTGTTCCTTACTCTCCATTGTAGCGCTATGATCGAAACCTTTCAAATGAAGCATGGAGTGGATAAACAATAATGCGACAAAATACTCATATGATTCTTCTCGTGCACGATGCTCACGCTTTGCTTGTTTGAGGTTTAAGAATATTTCGCCGTTCTTATTATCGAGAGGAAACGAAAGTACGTTTGGTGTGTAGGTTTTCTTTCGATATTGCTCATTAAGTTTTTTGGAACGTACATCCCCAACGATGACAAGGGACAACGCATAACGTTTTCCAAGTATTTTCTCTTTCATACGTGAAAAAGGCAGGGTGGGAACCCTGTCTTTTGTCAGCTGTGTGAGTTTGAATGTGTTATCGGCGGACATGTGATCCTTCAACTTTCTCCGGGATCTTACCGAGTTTCTTTAAGCGTTCGTAGGTGTTTCGTTTCTCCATTCCGACAAGTGCACGTCGTTTTGTTTTCAATGTCGACATCTTACGGTTAAAATAACGATCTGCACGTACTTTGATGAGTGCTTTTGTTCCCTGCACACGCTTTGTGAAACGACGGATAATTGCCGCACCTGATTCGTTTCCTTGCTTTTTGACTTCTGCGATTACTTTCATATGTGGGGAAATACTAGCATGACGAGTATTCTATTGCAACATTTTTGAATAAATAGAGGACACTCTTGGGGGCACCTCGTGTTTGAGTTATTTTATTGACTTAATATAGTCAGAAAGCTTAGCAATTTTTACTGTTTCCTGTGAACGAGTGACCATATCGCGCACAATAATATTACCCTCCAGTGCTTCTTTTTGTCCAAAAATAATTGCATAAGGTATTTGAAGCTTTTCGGCAATTCCAAGTTGCGTGCCCAGTGAGTCTTTATTGAGCGAGTGTGCAACGGGTATGCGAGCATTACGTAGTACCTCGATCACTTCTAATGACTTAAGTTTTGCCTCAAATCCAAGCTGAATAAAGTAAATCTTTGGTTTTTTCACAATACGTGGAGCGTTTCCTTTATAATTTGGTGACAAAAGAACACGATCTACCCCGATAGAGCTTCCAACTGCGGGGATATCTTTTTTGCTTCCAAGTCGTTTTGCGAGGTAGTCATAGCGTCCACCTCCTGCGATTGACAGCGGGATATTTGCAGCGTCCTCTTTTTCGTTTTTTATTTTTCTGTCTTCAGTTTCCTTTTCTGTAGGTTCAAGTTGTGTTGCATTATCTGCGTGTACATCAGCCTTTCGTTCTTCTGGAATTTCTGTAATTTCAAATACCGTGTGCGTATAGTAGTCGAGTCCACGCACGAGATTTGTGTTGATACGATAGGTTAGCTTCAGTGCATCGAGATACTCAAGTACTTCTTTGAAGTGCTGCTTCGCTTCGGGGGAGAGATGTGCAATCGATTGAGGTGCTTTTTCCTTGAATGGTTGGCACTCGACACTTTTACAGTCAAGTAAACGTAACGGATTTGTCTTGATACGTTGCTTACAGTTAGTGCAGAGATGGTTGATGTGTTTGCGATAGTAGGCCGTGAGTTCACGCAGGTATGGTGCGCGAGACTCTTTGTCGCCAATGGAGTTGATGTCAATCATGATATTTGTCAATCCAACTTCCTTCAATATCATTGCATTAAGATAAATAACCATTGCATCACTAATTGATTTCGATGAACCTATCATCTCGATACCAAATTGCTTAAATTCACGATATCGCCCTCGTTGCGGATTATCATGACGAAAAAATGATCCATAGTAGTAGAATTTGACTGGCTGCGAAAGTGTCTGCATGCCATGCTCGAGATATGCACGCATGACCGGTGCGGTACCTTCGGGACGTAACGCGAGTTTGTCAGTGCCTTTTGATTTTACGGAATACATCTCCTTTCCAACGATATCTGTGTCCTCACCGTTCGTTGAAAGAAATACTTCTTCTCGTTCGACAATTGGCACATCAATCGGCTGAAATCCATAGTACAACGCAACTTCTGCCGCTTTCTCAAAAAATCCCTGATATTTATGGTGTTCATCACCAATAATGTCACGCATACCTTTGAGTGCGGTTGGAATTTCTTTCTTGTCTGTTTCTTTTTTTGTCATGCAGTTTTATTAATGAATATAGTGCTTATTTAAAGGTCACACCAAAGCTTTCAATTCCTCCCGGATGCAGTGCAATTTTGGAAAAGGGAAATAGGCGTAAAAGTGCCTTGCCATCCATTAATTTACTTGGAACTGGCCCCCATACTCGTGAATCTGAGCTTTGTGCACGATTGTCTCCCATGACAAAATACTCATCGTTACTCAGTGTGCGTACCGAACTGTCTATTTTGGGATTTTTTACGTAAGGCTCATTAAGGATAAGTGGGACTTTCTGAGATGGGCTCGTGATGGAGACTGTACCATTTTCTACGGTGACTGTTTCACTGGGAAGACCAATGACGCGTTTAATGAAATATTTTGATGGGTCATTGGGATAACGAATGATAACAACATCACCACGATGATATTCGCCGATATATTTTGTAGCTTCATCAACAATAAGATATTCGCCATTGTGAAGTGTCGGGAACATTGAATTACCCGATACAACGAATGGCTGCGCAATGAACATGCGAATGGGGATGATGATCATTGCTGCAATAATAATGTAACGTATCGTCTCCCAAATAGCTTGTAATGTTGTACTGGTGTTTTTTTCAGATTTATTGGTGCTCATTTGCGCTTATCATACGGGAAAAGAGCTATTGACACAATAGCATATTATGTTTTATATACTAAAATCCATACGTTGTCGGAGAAAGGAGAATGAAATTTACTATGATCAATACAGATAATGTTGTGGCGATTGCGTATCCAATGTATTTATCGCGCGCCAGAATATTCACGCAATGAATAATGCGTGGAGTAACTTTGGGCATAAGAATAAATAGAATGATCAGTGAGGTGAAATAGTGATACAGAAACATTGTTCGACCAATGAAAAAGAATGGAAGATAGTTTGCGATGTAACCAATGAGAAGCATTGTTTCTGTCTCGTCAATTTGCCAACGTCGATATCGATAATAGGAGAATATTATCCATCCGATTTCAAATAACAATACAAAGAATGACGTAAACCAAAGAATAGAATTTCCGGTAAGGATAATACTTTTTCCTTTCTGTGAGGATTCCCAGAATTCAATCGAGGCGCGTGCGGTGGGCCATGTGAGTGGTCCAGGCGCACTCATTATTTGTGAGGTAATGTTTGTGTCGCTATTTGAACGAAGCATCTCTCGATGAAACTCAGGAAT
>DIZR01000046.1:2311-14568 GCA_002429425.1 Patescibacteria group bacterium UBA6023 | reverse complement strand
GCCAACATTGCACGTCGCAATGAAGGAAGAGCAAAGCGTTTTGCAGCCAAAGCAAGCAAATCCCCTAAAATTAAAGTTCCCAAAAAAGAAGAGGACAAAAAAGGAAAGAAGAAGTAAGTATTTTGTAGCACCAAGACTCCTCCGGGAGTCTTTTTTCTTTTCCCCCTTCCTCTATTGAGTACAAAAAATCCCCATGTTACTATGAAGGCACATTATGGAATGGACCACGCTTGAACATGTTTATGAAGAAAATACGAATGACTGGTATGCATCGGTAATTCTTATTTCCGGATCACTCATCGCAGTTGAGTTTCTCATGAATAATTTTTTGATGATCACGCTTACCATCATTGCAACAATTACCTTCATTCTTCTCGCCGCACACAAGCCCGACATAATACGTGTGGAGATTCGTAAAACAGGAGTCCGTGCAGGAAATATTCTCTACTCCTATGGCAGTCTTGATGGATACGCGATTGTAGAACATCATCACGAAAATCGACTCCTTCTCGAATCAAACCGCCATATCATGCCACTCATCGTGATTCCCATTCCCCACGACGTCGACCTCGAAGCAGTCCGCGAAGTGATGAACGAATATCTTCCCGAAACAGAAATCCATGAATCTTTTGGGCACCTCCTTTTAGAGCGCTTGGGATTTTGACGTATTAGTGTTTTGTGGTAGTGTTCCTGTAGCCACGATATGTGGCTTATTCATTTGCTCTCGTCGTTCAATGGATAGGACAAAAGTTTGCGGAACTTTAAATATAGGTTCGATTCCTATCGAGGGCACCAGTGCAAAAAAGCAGTAACAAAAGTTACTGTTTTTTTGCACTGGTGCCCTCGAGTGAGCCGACTGCTCGGCTCACGAATAGGAATCGAAGATCTTCTCCCGTATTTTTGAAGATTTCTTAATCTGAAAAAATGGGA
Source organism: Patescibacteria group bacterium UBA6023 (assembly GCA_002429425.1). Classification (GTDB taxonomy): domain Bacteria; phylum Patescibacteriota; class Minisyncoccia; order Phycocordibacterales; family UBA6899; genus MHLP01. Next base: position 13,638 of record DIZR01000046.1, on the reverse strand, counting down.
AAGGTGTACTAACCGAGTAGCGGTCGAATTTCCTATCGAGTAAACCAAGAGACCTTGATTATATTTCGTCTGTGAAATGCAAAAGGTGTACCGTTCCCATGGGGAAAGACATCCTATCGAGAACAATGATTTCTACACCACTTTTTTATTGTGTACCATCAACCTAGTCCCTCACCCATCTTTACGTTATACTATATCAACATGGAAGCGAAGAAGGTACTCACAATCGAAGATGATGCATTTCTCGCAGGTCTTGTTTCAGGAAAACTGATTGAGTCTGGTTTTTCAGTGACCACCGCAAGTACAGGAAAAGATGGTCTCGCGAAAGCAAGAACAGAACATCCTAATCTTATTCTTCTCGATGTCATGCTTCCTGACATGGGAGGATTCGAAATTCTCGAACACCTCAAAAAAGATCCTGGAACGAAAGATATTCCGGTAATAATTCTTTCAAATTTAGGAGGACGAGATGAAATTGAAAAAGGCATTGCGCTTGGTGCCTCAATATATTTGATCAAATCGAACATCCTTCCTCATGAAGTTGCAGAAATGGTGCAAAGTCAAATTACCACAAAGCAACAACAGGAAGTCGAGGTCACTAAATAATAAAAAACACTCGTGATTGAGTGTTTTTATTTTTTTGCCTTTACTTTTGCAACTCTTGGCACCTTTACGACAATTGGTTTCGCTGCCTGCTTTTTCATGAATGCGACAATGCGTGATTTTTTTCGTGCGGCGGTGTTCTTTTTAATAACTCCACGCTTTGCAGCCTTGTCTATTGCCTTATATGCACTTGAAAGTGCCTTTTCCGCTGCTGCATGATCTCCTCCTTCTGACATCTTCCGAAGAGATTTAATACTGTCTTTCATCGTACTTGTGCGACGAAGATTAATCACCCGCTTGCGTGCGGAAACTCGAATTGCTCGTTTTGCTGAGGACGTAATTGCCATAATCGAACATACTACAGGAATGTCAAAAAAAGGCAAGCAATACTCCCAATGCGCGCTTTATGGTTGAAAAATATAAACCACCATCGTCACAATGCCACTCGACATAGTATAATAGCCGAATGATAGGATACATTGAAGGAATCGTGAAATACAAAGATGAACGAACGCTCATTGTTAGCGTTTCGGGGGTGGGATATGTACTTTTTTGCGCACCGCAAGCACTCGCTCGCATAGAGTTGGAAGCACAAATAACACTTTGGACACACCTTGCGGCACGAGAAGATGCGCTTGATCTCTATGGATTTTTTGAGCGTGATGAATTGCAATTTTTTCGTTTACTTATCAGTATTTCCGGTATCGGTCCAAAAAGTGCGCTCAACATACTTGCACTTGCTGATATCACCACACTTACCCATGCCATCACCAGTGGCGATGCGGGTTATCTCACAAAAGTATCTGGAGTTGGTAAGAAGCTCGCAGCAAAAATCGTTCTTGAACTTAAAGATAAAATTGGAACACTCAATATCTCCACGGGTGTACCCCATGCTGAAACAGAAGCAATCGAAGCGCTTGAAGCATTAGGATATCTCCCGCGAGATACACGTGAAGTAGTGCGCGTACTTGCAAAAGAATTCAAAACATCTGAAGATATTATTCGTCGTGCACTACAAATACTCGGTGGCCATTAATTTTTTCTCTAGATAATCACTCCAAATATATTGCTGACTATGTTATCATCATGTGCATATGCGTAGTCTAAAACGTTTTATCCCCCGCCGACTCCTTAATATCGCGATGCCCTTGTATCACTTTTCATTAGCGTTTTTTGGTGCACTCATCTATCGATTTCCTTCACGAAAAATAATTATTATTGGTGTCACAGGCACAAAAGGAAAATCAAGTACTGTAGAAATTCTGGGAAATATCTTCGAGGCAGCAGGATACCGCACTGCAGTTCTTGGGACAATTAAATTCCAGATTGGGGAAAAAACTGAACGCAATCTCAAAAAAATGACGATGCCAGGAAGATTTTTCGTACAAAAATTTCTACGGGATGCAGTCGATGCGGGGTGTACACATGCCATTATTGAAATGACCTCAGAGGGTGCAAAACAATTCCGTCAACGCTTCATTAATATGGATGCACTCATATTTACCAATCTTTCCCCCGAGCATATCGAATCACATGGCTCATTTGAACGATATCGCAACGCAAAACTTTCCATTGCACGCACGCTTGCACGTTCAAAAAAAATAAAACATTACATGATTGTAAACAGTGATGATATCACTGCACATTTTTTTCTCGACATCCCAAACACTGAAGCAGTATCATTCTCACGAAGCGATGCAAAAAATCTCATCGTTGATGAGCAACAATGCTCATTTACTTTTCATGATAAAAAAATTACGAGCAACTTAGGTGGCATGTTCAACGTTTACAATATGCTTGGTGCGGCAACTTGTGCAGCAAAGTTCGATGTATCGCTTGATGCGATCGCACAAGGAATTGCAAATACCAAAACGATCGCAGGGCGCATGGAGCGGATTGATGTAGGTCAATCTTTTCCTGTTGTTGTTGATTATGCACATACCCCAGACTCACTCGAAGCAATTTATGGCGCATACACTGACTATGAAACAATATGTATCCTTGGAAATACTGGTGGTGGTCGTGATAAATGGAAACGTCCCATCATGGGAGGTGTTGCAGAAAAATACTGCACCGAAATTATCCTTACCAACGAAGACCCCTATGACGAAGATCCTGAAACAATACTCAAGGAAATTGCGAGTGGGATGGAAACAAAAAAACCAACCATCATCATTGATCGACGTGAGGCAATCGCACACGCCATACAGCGTACAAATGCCCACAAGAAGCCCGCAATACTCATTACAGGGAAGGGAACCGATCCCTTCATAATGGGTCCAAATGACACCAAAATACCTTGGGATGATCGCGATGTTGCAAAAGAAGAGTTATCCAAATTCCTCGCTACTTGATTTTTTTAATCTCATTCGTATACTTTAGATAGGTTCAACAAAGCAGGACATTCCCTGTCCTGCACACAAAGGAGGTGATCCTATCTCGCAGCTTCGGCTGTGTAATAACAACGACATGACGGGAAACCTTCCCTGCCCTTGAACTCATCATTCAAGGGCATTTTTTTATTGATCACACATACGAAATAGCACAATGCCAAACGCGACAGATACATTTAATGACTCTTTTTTTCCACTCATGGGAATCTCCACGATGACATCCGCATACTTTTTCATCGTGCATGACAATCCACGGACTTCATTCCCGACGAGCACCAATATTTTCTCTTCTGGTATGTAAGTTTTATAGTCGATCGCATAAATATCCTGCTCGATTGCAATAACAGTAAATCCCTCATCCTTCAATTTCTTTATGAGTTTCGGGATGTTCTTTATTTCCTGCCAGGGAATACTTTGTTCAGCCCCAAGTGCAGTCTTCGCAATCTCTTTAACGGGACGACCAAATTTATCGAGCGGAAGCGGTGAATACCCAGACAGATACACTCGCGAAACTCCGATCGCATCACTGGTACGAAAAATTGACCCCACATTGTGCGCACTGCGAATGTTATGAAGCAAGATGCGAATATCGGGATTTGTCATACGTATGATGATACACTGTAAACGTAGGGCTTCAAAAAATAACGATGTTGTGCTACTATCGCAACGTTCACACGAACATCCCCCTATAGCTCAGCTGGTAGAGCAGTAGCCTTTTAAGCTAACGGTCGCAGGTTCGAGCCCTGCTGGGGGGACTAGAGAAAAAACCGTGCAAGCGGTTTTTTCGTCCCCCAAGGACGCAAACTGCTTTGCGTCCGGCAGGGATCGAAAGACTTTTCGATGACGAGTCGTCGAGTCCGAAAAGTACCCGCGACGGTAGTCGAGATTCCCTGCTCTGAAAGCGATGGACTTTATTTTTATGATAAATCGGAAAGGGATACTGTTCCTGTAAGGAAAGATTCCCTGCTAAAAAATAAAAAAGCCGCGCATTTGTGCGGCCCAATTTTAAACAAATTAACAATACATCACATTTCGAGTTGTCGAAGTTGTTTTTTTAAAATTCCTTCTTTTCTTTGGAGTGCGAGCATATCATTCCACGCTTGTTCGTTTGCTTCTTGTGAGCCAAGATCATCGAGGCACTGGAGCGCAGTGATCCCATCACTGAGTACATCCAACTGCGCTCGTATTTCCTTCGCTGTTTTCGACTCATCGTGGCATTTTGCATTCGCTCCATCTTGCAACCTTCTTTGGTCAATGACTGTCGGCATCGCGCACTCCTTCGTGTGTAGTGAATGAAACTGTGATAAAAATAACACACACTAATATTAATGTCAATATTTAGAACAATCATTCTTAATTAAGAAAAACTTAGTGATTCGTGGTACAAAAAAGCACTACATTTATGCGGTGCTTTTGGAGAGACGATATTCTTTAGGATGACTTCAAAATAAAAAACCTCACAAGTGTTACCTGTGGGGTTTGTTTCTTTCTCAAAAAATTTCATCAAGTGGGCAATAGTCACTGATGAGTCCGTGCTTGCGCATCACATATTCATTAGTGAGCAATCCTCGCCACGTTTGCAATCCCATGCGGAGCGATAAATTATCGCGCAGTACCGTATAGTCACCATTATGGCTCGCAAGCTGATGTCCAACCATTCCTAAAAGATAGCCCTTCGTTGCTGCACAGAGTGAGCGAGTAGCCTCCTCTGGTACGGTAGAGCCTGGAATATTCGGCACCGCAGAAAATACTAAATTACGCATACCACGAGTGAATGTTTCTCCAGGCTTTGTGGAATTATCCTTTGTCCACGCAGTCGAGCCACCTTGATCTATCGACACATCAGAAATATATGCACCATTTTTCATGAGGCGAAAATGCTTCTGCGTTAATACAATTGGTGCCTCTTTTCCACCAGGAAGCATCGGCGCAGAAATGAAAATGTCTGCTACTTTCAGATAATTTTTTGTTTGCTCATTGCCCAACATCGACAGCGGGAAAATTACCACCTTATCACTGCCATATTTTTCTTTAAGTTCAAGAGCTCTTGGTTCCCATGGCTCAAACAAGACCACAAAACCAACATCGCTTGCTATCGCACAACGGAGTGCCGCTTCACCAACATTTCCGGCACCAATTATCATTACAATGAGTTTCGAAAACTCCTCTGGCTGATGGCGTGAAAGCGCTGTACGCATCGCCTGTGTACCCGCAATTTTCGACATCGGCAAAAGAAGTGGAAACGTCATTCTTCCATCATTTCCCGCTTCGGAAACAGTTTCGTAGGCGATGGCGGTTATCTCGTAGCGCAACAATGCACGAGTGAGCTCAATTTCAGAGCCGGCAAGATGCAGATATGTAAAGAGTGTTTTTCCACTCATTGCCGACAAGTGTCTATACTCTTCCCGAATTGGCTCTTTCACTTTCACAACGATATCTGCCGCGCACCAAACTTCATCTGGAGTTTTCACAATAATTGCACCAGCATTCTCATACTGTTCATCAGAGAACCCCGACAACACACCAGCACCAGTTTCAATGAGCACAGCGCCACCAAGTTCTCGGACCTCACTGACTAAAGCAGGAGTCATTCCAACACGACCTTCATTGAATTTGCGCTCCTTTGGAACGCCAACAACACACGTACACATAACCATTACTCCATAACAATGTATTCTTCACTAAAAGTATGCTTTTTGTGTACAAAGTCAACTATAAATATTTACTCCATTATTCTGTTCAATTATACGATTGAGAATAAAAAACATCCCGGACATAAATCTGTCTGGGATGAACTATTTGAAGTGGTACATGCCTCACGTACGCGAATGTTAATATTTTATCTTTTATTTATTTACCAGACGGGTAAATGTCTTCACAATTCTTCTCGATAACTCGGCACACTCTTTTTTGCTAATAATAAGTGGTGGCGTAATACGTATAACGTTATGAGCAGATTTTGTAAGCACTCCTTCTTTGAGTAACTCGTGAATAACCGTTTCTGCGCCAAGAAATTCTTCGGGCTCGATAGCGATCATAAGACCGCGGCCACGAATATCTTTGATGGCTTTTTTTGTTTTTCCACGCAGAAGACCTTTCCTGAGTTTTTCACGGAGATAATACCCAAGAAGTGCTGATCTATTGCACAATTCCTCTTCCTCGATGATCTTCAATACTTCAAGCGAGAGCATCATTGATGAGGCGTTTCCACCATACGTTGACCCATGTTCACCGGGCTCAAAGAGCATGTATTCATTTTTTGAAAAGACGGCAGAAACCGCATTTCGTCCCGCACCAAGCGACTTCGCCAGAATGAATATATCAGGGATAACATGTTCATGTTCACATGCAAGCATCTTTCCTGTACGTCCGAGTCCCGTTTGAATTTCATCCGCAACAAAGAGTACATTATGCTTTTTACACATCTCATAACAGGAATGCAGATAACCATCATGTGGTATGCGTATCCCTCTTTCACCCTGAATCGGCTCAACAAGGAATCCCGCGATGCGCTCTCCATATTTTTCAAGCACATTTTCGAGTGCAGTGAGATCATCAAATGGTATGGAAACAAATCCTTTATCAAAGGGACCAAACTGCTCGCGATATAGAGACTCACTTGAAAAGCCGATAATAGTCGTCGATCGACCATGAAAATTTCCTTCACAGACGATGATGAGTGCTTCGTTCGGCGTGATTCCCTTTTTTGTGTATCCCCATTTGCGCATTAATTTTATCGCAGTTTCCACTCCCTCAGTGCCAGTATTCATCAATAGACCTTTATCGGCATGAAGTACGCTACACGCATGCTGAAGAAAAAGCGCTTGAGCAACAGTAGGAAAAGTATTGGGTACTACATTGACGATGCCCCATCCGTCCTCGTCTACAGTATAGAGTGCATGTCCGGTTGCATTTATTCTCGGATGATTATGTCCAAGATTCATCGATGAAAATCCTGCGGCGGCATCGATGTACACATTCCCATTGGTATCAATGAGATAAATACCCTTTGCGCGCTCCATGATTATTTTTTTTCCATTGCGCGCATAATGATTTGCGCCATAGTCATCCATCATCATGTTATATTCTTCCGTATGCTTGCGATGCATATTCCACCACCTTTTTCTCTGACAGGGTACAAAGATCTCTTTTCATTCAATCAGATAAAATTCCTCAGAGCAACTGGTAAAATCCTCTTTTCACCACAATTTCTCGTAGACCAAAAAACGACACTTGTGTAACAAAAAATTCTTGGATATAGCCCTCCCACGATAAAAAAATCAATAAATACCTCGAGATGACAATATATCAAGAACTTCCTTCACTGTTTCTTCAAATTTTCCATCAATATTCTTAATTGCAACATCAAACTCATCTCGGGAGAGCATTTCTTCATCCGCAATTTTTAGTCGAGCATTCACCTCATCCTCATCGGTGCCACGAATGCGAAGTCGCTCACGTAAATCTGTCATAGTGCCAGGATAAAGGAATATTATGAGTGTTTCTGGATCAATTTTTTTAACCATACGACATCCCTCGACATCAAGCGCACCAAATACACTAGCATGACTAGCTAAAAGCTTTTGTACTTGAATTCTCGAGCTTCCATAATACCCCGTTGGTCTCCTTACTGCCTCATAAAATTCACCTGCTTCGTTACGCCTTACAAAATCTTCATCCGTAGTGAATTCATAATCAAGGCCGTTCTGTTCATTCGGCCGTATCGCGCGCGTCGTCGTAGAAACAATCACCCCCACATTAGGAAGCTGCTTTCTTAACGCCTCAATAAGCGTTGTCTTCCCTACACATGTTGGTCCAACAATAAGTATAAATTTTCCTTTTTGTTCAGTCATATTCTTTTCATTATATCATGTGAATAGTTATCCACAGTTTGTCCTTGATACTTCTCAAGGACAAGAGTATTATATCCACAGACGCAAATTGCAGTAGTACGTTTTCCTAGAACTACTGCATACAGCAGTAGTTCTTTCAACAATTCATAAAAAGTTTTCCTCCAACAAAGAGGGCCGGATCTCCAACCGGCCCTTATTTTTTACCAAAATGTCTCTTAATTGATGAATGTCCTTTAGACCTTTAATACATATTGCTCAAGCAAGGCATCGAAATCCCCTTCTCCGCGATGTGCCTTGTGATACATATCTTTCAATTCTCGAAGCTTCTCTTCTAGTTCGGTTCCAAGAAACTTTTTAGAGTAATTAAGGTAACGTTGATAGTTATACGCACTTACTCCCGCCTTTATCGCTTCCTCTTTCTCATTATTTGCACAAAGGTATAATAGCTTTGTCGCCCAAAATATTGTGCCATGTATCTCCTCAGGAACTGACCCTCGCGCTGTTGCACGCACAAGCTCTACCCACGCAGTCTTTTTATCCCTATTTGCCACCGCATCGGCGATAGCAAAATTCGTCTCGTGTTTCACTTTTTTGACCAATGGAAATTCATGTATTTCTCCTATTTGTTTGAATATCTGCAAAATATCCTTATTTGGAGCCGTTTCACGAATCAGTATACGATTTGGTGACTGCCTAAATTTTTCTGAATAAAAGTCTTCCCCCTCCTTAACGTCAAGAATTCCATCAAAAATAATGGTATTTTGTTGTCCAAACAAATTTTGCGCAAAAATAGCCTCATTTGCAATCAATGGATCGAAACCAATATCAGAAAAACGCTGTGTACTGGGCATTCCTGCGGTTTTCCCATCCGCCTCCACCGCCTTACGGAGCGCCTTTCGCGCAGATTGGGTATCCTCCACGATAAATATTTCTATCATATATATATTTTACCATGCAAACAAAAAGCGACCGAATAAATCGGTCGCTCACCCGTATGGGTTAATTAGTTACAGTCGGCTTTGTAGCCCGACACAGTCTTATGTGATCCTGCGGTCTGATAGTAATTTCCATTACGATCAGTACCACTTTTTTGAGCAGAATATCCGCAGTCCGTCGTGCCAACCGCGGCAGCCCGCTCGTCATACTGATTACCGAAAAAACCACCGGTAACTGCCCCTACAACAGTCATCAGAAGTCCTACTGCGGGGGTTGTTTTGGTCATTGAGGCCGCAGCAGCACCAGCAACCCCTCCAAGTACCGCACCGGTATTTCGCCCATTGATAACGGAGGAATTCTGGCGATTATACCCGCTCGAACCACCAATATTGGTATACTGCGGCGTTGTGGCACAACCGCCAAGAAAAACGATAGAAAGAACCACTAACACGAGATACTTTTTCATGAACTTCTCCTTTAAAATAGAAAATTGAATTTACCGTACTTCAATAGTATTATACACCATAATAATCTATTCGTCAAATATTCTGCAATCAATATGCTATTCAAAATAGCAAGTAAGTATTTTGCACTTATCGTATCCCACTATCACCATGAATGGTGAATTCGGTAATTTGATTTTCGAGCACGCGAACTTTAGTTTCGGGAATCCGAGGATACACATTCCCATCAATTTGCTTTATTAAATAAACGCCGACCGGAAGCGAGATGACTCCCGTGCTGCCATTGTTATCTGTAGTTATTTTTTTGATCAATTTGCTTTGCATATCATATACACCAAGGGTGACATCCGCGCCGGGACGATCGGGACAATCTACACCCTCACGCACAACAGGGCACGTTGGACCGATAAGCACCATTCCATGGATTCCGGTTGTTGGAATCACTGCGACAGGAGGTTGTGCTTTTAACGTGCTCGCCTTTACCATGAACACGAAACGATATGTCTCATTGCTTATCAGGCCTTGTTGCTTTGCGGGATTCACTTCAACTAATGTGACATCGCTTTTTCCAATTATTATCGCCGGAGCATTACTCTTGATAATAATTTTTGTTGAATTATTATTTTTTTCGGTAACAAGTAGCGAAAGCTGTACTTCCCCCGCCCAAATACACGCAACACCGGCAGGACAACGACTATCTTGCGTCACCCCAAGAATTTTGAATGATCCACCAGGGAGACCTACCACATCACCGATTCTTGCAAATACTTTTCCTTTTGCATCAGGAGTAATAATTGATGATGAGGTTGCAATCAGTGGATTTTCTATGGAAACAAGTGGAGTCGTTGTTGGGGAAGCCTCACTTTCTAGCGTGATATTGCCTGTGTTTGGGGTTATTGGTTGAGATAAAAACACCCAAGCCCCGATGGCAACAAGTACACCAATAACACCGAACAGATAGTAGATTTGTTTCATGAGCTCATTATACACCAAATGTTTTAGTATTATTGCTACTTCAGACTCCCCCAATGTGTACCCTTTGCCGAATCAACAACAAGTGGAATATGCGCGCCAGGCGTGCTCCCGTTCACTGATGCCATTGCATTTTTCACAATGTTTGTTACACGTATGACTATATTTGGATCATTGCGTACTTCGAGTATCAATTCATCGTGTACTTGAAGAATAAGAAATGCATCACTGGAGAGTTTTTCTTTTGTCAGTGCTTCGTCAACGCGACACATCGCAATTTTAATAAAATCTGCTGCGGTTCCTTGAAGTGGTGCATTCATTGCCATACGCTCTGCCATTGCCTTCATAAAAGGAATACGTGAACGGAGATTGGGAAAATATCTTCGTCGTCCAAACAAAGTTTCGGTATAACCTTTTTGTGTTGCGTCATTTTTTACCTGTGCAAAATATGCGGCAATTTTTGGGAATGTAATAAAATATTGATCATAAAAAGCTTGCGCCTCATCACGCGTTGAACCAAGATTTTGCTTGAGTGCGTTTACCCCCATACCATAAACAATTCCAAAGTTGATAACCTTTGCCCGTCGTCGCATTTCTTTTGTAATATTTTCCGGCTCAACACGAAATACACGCGACGCAACCGATGTATGAATATCTGCGCCTGACTGAAATATTTCCGTAAGCCCTGGATCAAAAGAAAGCATCGCGAGTACGCGCATCTCAATCTGTGAATAATCAAATGACATGAGCACAAACTCTGGAGGAGCAATAAATGCATCACGAATAACGACTCCGAGTCCATCACGTACGGGAATATTCTGCATGTTAGGGTTCGATGAAGAAAATCTTCCCGTCGTTGTACCATCCTGATTCAACGTTGAATGCAATCTTCCATTTGCATCAACCATGAGCGGGATATTATCGATGTATGTCGAAAGTAATTTTTGTATTTCACGATACACAAGAATTGAGGCGATGATCGGATGCACATCCTTCAACTTCTCAAGTTCTGATTCGCGCGTTGAGCGTGCACCGCCTTCTGTTTTCTTGAGTCCTTTTACTGCAAGCCCAAGTTTATCAAACAAAATAACACCAAGTTGCTTCGG
>DIZR01000046.1:245-2257 GCA_002429425.1 Patescibacteria group bacterium UBA6023 | reverse complement strand
GAATTGATATTAAATTCCTCACCTGCGTGATGATAGATTTCTTTTTCCGCCTTCGTGAGTTGCTCGTGATAATTATGCGAAAGTTTCTTGAGGTATTCCACATCAACAAGTACTCCGTGTTCTTGCGCACGGATGAGAATGGGAATAAGCGGAAGCTCGATGTCTTCGTATAATGAGAGTAGTCCTTGTATTTTTAATTCACTCACAATCTTCTCGTGGGCGCGCACGAGGTCGGACTCACCAGTAAAGTCAGTAATCTCTTCAATTCCTGGTGTTGTTTGGTCGGAATTGAGCAACCACAACCCTATCGCGGTTCGACGCAGAAGTTCATTGTCGAGGGGTGCAGCCTCGGGCTTTTCTTCACCTGCAACATCAGTCTTTCCTTTTTGCTTTGTTGATTTTTCTCTTGTTGCATCCTCACTGTCGTTTAGTAAAAGTTTTACTCGCCCACCAAGTGTTTTGAATTCAAGTACATTAAAAAGTGCGATTGCTTTGTCGGGAGTAAATGTTTCTTTCCATGTTTTTTCAGGAAGTGCGTATGCAATCGGCGCATCACGACGAATCGTTGCAAGCATTTTCGAAAATAATGCATCTTCTTCACCAGCAATAAGTAACTCAACGATGCGTGGCTTGATGCCCACCTCAGTGAGTTTTTCTTTTCCTTTTTCGAGTGCCTTGTAAATTCCCTCAATTGAAGTGAATTTTTGTATCAAATCACTTCCAGTTTTTTCACCAATCCCTGCGATGCCGATAATATTATCTGATGGGTCACCACGTAGACCTTTGTAGTCAGGAAGTTGTAGCGGACTAAAACCAAAACGTTCATGCACCTGGTCTTCGTCATAAACGATCGTGTCATTGATTCCTTTCTTCAGTGTGTACACACGCACCTGCTTTCCAACAACAAGTTGGAGTGTGTCCATGTCGCCCGTGACAATAAGTATCTCGAGGTCTTTCATGTTCTTCGTTTGCTCAACAATAGTGCCGAGCATGTCGTCTGCTTCAAATCCGGGCGCATCATAAATAGGAATATGAAATGCAGTAAAAATATCACGACTACGTCCGAGTTGTTGTTTTAATTCTTCATCCGTTTTTGCACGACCGGCTTTGTATGCCTTGTATTCCTTGTGACGAAACGTTGGGCCTGGGAGATCGTAACACGCCGCCATGTAGTCAGGTTTAAATTCCGCAATGGAGCGAATGAGCATTGTCGACAGTCCATATAATCCCCCCGTTGGCTCGCCGTCCTTTGTCGCAAAATCTGGAAGCGCATGATATGCGCGATGAATAATTGCATGCGCATCAAAGAGTACAAGTCGCTTTTTGTGTTCCTTTTTTACCATTCCCCCCATCATACCAGCTCACCACAAACGAACGAAGCGGGCTTCATTTTGAATGAAATTATATTGTACATAAAAAACCCCGCTATTAACGGGGTTTGAAAGTGTTATTTATTCGTCAAAGATTGTTTGCGTATAATCCAAGTCCATAACCAACACTTGTAAAAGCATCGATTGGAAGGATTTTTTCACTCCCGAATTTTTTGAAAAATATGTTTTTTACTGCTGGAATAAATGATGTACCACCAGTTAGCAACACGAGGTCTATCTCTCCCTCCTGTACACCAGCGTCACTTAATGTATTTTCTACGCATGATTGGATCTGAGAAATATTCTCATGACTTAATTCAGTAAACTCACTCTCACTTATTGGTTCATGAATTTCTATTCCATTTTCAATAAACTCAACAAAGGACTCCTTTGTGTTCGAGAGCGCACACTTCGTAGACTCAATTGATCGAAAAAGCATATAGCTCAAATTCTCTGCAATCATTGTCTCTAGGTTTTGTACGACGCTCTTATTGTCCGCAGTTTGCTTAATTTCACGAATGTCCGCAATTGTTCTTGGAGTTTTCAACTGTGATGATACGCGCCAATTACACACAAGGTCAATGAGACTAGATGGCATATTTTTATGCTATCGATGAGATGAGTGAGGGTGAATTTGAATTT
>DIZR01000046.1:0-171 GCA_002429425.1 Patescibacteria group bacterium UBA6023 | reverse complement strand
TTTCTCTATTCAGTAAATCATATTTAAATACTAAAGTAATTTTTGTATTTTTATATGTTGATATTGGTAAGCTTTCTAGTATTGTGGGCAACGTCCAGGACGGTCAAATTAAATCGAGATTAAAAATGAGCAACTTTAATCAAAAATATAAAAAATTTTATAGCGTGGTTC
>DIZR01000047.1:3500-3988 GCA_002429425.1 Patescibacteria group bacterium UBA6023 | reverse complement strand
AATTTAACACATTACAATAGATTATTTATATGAAAAAGAAACAGCAAGATTATCTCTCGGCAAATAACATCAAGTTCATCGATTACAAAGATGTTGAACTTCTTCGCATGTTCCTCACTCCACATGGACAAATAGTGGGACACAAGCGTTCGAACCTTGGGCAGAAACAACAGCGCGCACTTGCCGTCGCGGTGAAGCGGTCACGGTTTATGGGACTTCTCCCATATATCGCCGCCTAAATAGAACTTCTATATTTAACGCATTTCTTTGTTGCTTCACTCGTTTGCTTCCGCGCAGTAGATTACTACAGCTTGGGCGCAAGCCTTGCTAGCGCCTCGAACTGCATTCAAATATAGAAGTTCTAAAATGCGTAGTTTCATACAGCACCACAAATACCGTCTCAGTCAAAACCTTCGCATCGCATCCCAATTTTCAGTTTTAGGTACCTATCGGTATCTAAATTATGAAAGTTTATAAAAACATCCATT
>DIZR01000047.1:419-3452 GCA_002429425.1 Patescibacteria group bacterium UBA6023 | reverse complement strand
TAAAAACATCCATTCCTGGATGTTTTTTATTGTGTGTGGTAGTTTTTAATGAGAATATTCTGTCTTTCAAAAAGGAGCGAGCATGTTTGCTATATTTGGACTTGGGGTTGCGTATGGAATAATTTCTCTGTGCGCACTTGCGTGTTTTACAATACTGGTCGTATTGACGTACGATGAACACGTTGAACCATTGCTTGACGACGAGCGGGATAGACTTGATGCACTTATCATTATTTCACAGGAGCTTGGAGTGTTTCGATATGCACTCATGTGTATCATGGCACTCCTATGGCCCATTCCATTTGTTTTTGTGGCGGTCTTCCACCTTTGGTTCAAAGACAAATCCTTTAGTGATATACCTGTCACCGCACAACGTATCATGCTCTGGGTATATCTCGGCTTTGGGAAATTCACCCCGACGCTCGATGAGTCCCAAGGACGGTAATGATCTTACGTACAAGCAAAACCCCCGCATTGCGGGGATTTTATTTTAAGGAAAGAACAAAGCATCACAAAATTTTTTTGTTGGATTTTTCCCACAATTCAAGGAATGAGAGAGAAACGGAATGAGCTGTATGATTTATACTGCGAATGAGTATCGGAGCTCATGACGAAGAAGTGTGGAAAAAAGATACAAAAAATTAGGCTTTCTCGACACGCTCGGCATATTCACCCGTATCCGTATTGATCCGCACAACATCTCCTTCATTGATGAACATCGGCACGTAGATCGTTGCTCCTGTTTCGACGATAACCGCCTTCGTGGCATTTCCTGAGGTATTACCTCGCACTGCAGGTGGAGCCTCGGTAATTTTGAGCTCTACTTTGATGGGGTATTTGAGTCCGATGATGTCACCATTAAATGTCGTTGAATCAATAATAGTATTCACTTTTATGAACTTAATGCTGTCACCGAGTTGGGCCTCACTCAATTTGAAGCGGTTTGCAGGATCTTTCGCATCACAGAACCAAAATTCACCTTTGTTTGCATAAAGATATTTTACTTCCATGGTACCCATGTCTGCTTCCTCAGCTTTTTCAAATTGATGAAAAACAACCTCCTTTACGCTCCCACTGATAAGATTACGCACCTTGGTGTGGTTCACCGGGCGAGACTTTTGTTTCTGGAATACGTGTGCGTCGAGCACTTCGTATGGCTGATCATCGATAAGAATAATTCTGCGTGGAAGAATTTCACTGTAATTTAACATAATGTGGCTATTCTAGGCGATATTTTTGTGTTTGTCGAGTCTCAGTGATATTCCACAACACAAATGAATGAAACGTTTTCAATCTATTGTGTGTAATAAGGTATATGGAAAATCAAATAAAACGTGCGATAGTGGTGGGTGGCGCAGGGTTTATTGGTTCACATTTAACCGATGCGCTACTTGATGCGGGATGGCGGGTTGATGTCATCGACAATCTTTCGGGAGGAAAGATGGAGTTAGTGAATCCTCGTGCAAATTTTTTTAATAAAGATATTCGTAATTATAATGATATCGTCCCCATCATCGCGGGGAGTGACGTAGTGTTTCATCTTGCTGCATTGCCACGTGTACAATATTCGATCGATTTTCCGCAGGAAACAAATGAAGTGAATGCCGGTGGGACACTTAATGTGCTACAGGCTGCTAAGGAGGGTAGAGTGAAGCGCGTCGTATACTCGGGTTCAAGTTCAGCGTATGGCAATCAGGAAACAATGCCACTGCACGAGGGACTTCGCGCCATACCCGTTTCACCCTATGCACTACAAAAATATATTGGCGAGGAATACGCACGTATTTATTCGGAAATTCATGGACTCCAGACGGTCACATTGCGATATTTTAATGTCTACGGTACACGCATGGACCCCGAGGGTGCATATGCGCTCGTGATAGGGAGATTTATAAAATTACGTAAGGAGGGGAAGTCGCTCACCATCACAGGAACGGGGAAGCAGACACGAGACTTCACACACATTCGCGATGTAGTACGTGCGAACATGCTTGCCGCAGAAAGCATGAATGTGGGACGCGGTGAAGCGATAAACATTGGCGCAGGAAGAAATATTTCCATGAACACGCTTGCAGAGATGATAGGTGGAGATATAGAATATGTTCCAGCACGAAAGGAGCCCCTCCACACACTTGCCAATAACCAACGCGCAAAAGAATTGCTCGGTTGGGAACCGAGTATTCAGATTGAAGAAGGAATAGCGGAGTTGCGTGAGGAAGCGGGTCTTTGATGGTGTTTCGGAATGACCAAAAAAAAGAAAAAACATTCACTATTGGAGGATAATGAGATCGCAATCACGGACATTCGTGATGAAGATATTCTCGAGCGCTCGATAACAGAACCGGCACTTTTTCGTGTGCTGGTGTTGCGCTAT
This sequence comes from Patescibacteria group bacterium UBA6023, assembly GCA_002429425.1. Lineage (GTDB taxonomy): Bacteria > Patescibacteriota > Minisyncoccia > Phycocordibacterales > UBA6899 > MHLP01. Next base: position 1,078 of record DIZR01000047.1, on the reverse strand, counting down.
CAGGATGCATTTCTTCGAAAGTCGGAAAGTATCATTCATAATCGCGAAGAGTCCGAAGATATAGTGCAGGAAACATTCACGAAAATATATTTTAATGCCAATCGTTTTCGTGCTGTTCCTGGGGCATCATTCAAGTCATGGGGATACAAAATTCTTGTGAATACTACTTTTACGCATTATCAAAAGTTAAAGAAGAAGGGAGCCATACACATCGAACTTGATCCGGAGTTTTATGAGACGCTCCCTGATCCGGCGAATATATCAGAAGAAGATACGATGCGTGATTACGTTGCATCTTTTCTTTCAAAAATGCCGAGTCAGCTTGCGCGACCATTGAAACTTCACTTTATGGAGGAATATTCACAAAAGGAAATAGCCGATATGGAGGGCACAACCGTCTCCGCGATAAAGACGAAAATCTATCGAGCAAAACGTGAATTCGAACGACTGCTTAAGGGTGAGGGGTAACAGGGTAAAATATACAGAGGAATCAATAAATGTCATAAATAATATGAATAATTCAATGGAAAAAATGAATAACGATCTCACGAAGCGCATCATGCGTCGCGTATATTTCGTTTGGGCATTACGCATGGTACTGAATCCATTGTTCCTGAAGACACTTATTATTTTTGTACTCATTACGCGTTCAACTGAAT
>DIZR01000047.1:0-230 GCA_002429425.1 Patescibacteria group bacterium UBA6023 | reverse complement strand
CGTTCAACTGAATATATTTCATATGCACATGTTATTGCAAATGCACCACCGATGAACAATATTCCCCAACTATTTTTATTTCTTCGTAGCGCGATGATGCATGCGGAGACCATGTCTCTTACGTTACTGTTCGCTATCATGGTCTTCCTCGTATGGCTCGCCGTAGATATTGCATACAAAAGACAGCGCCTCTATTTTTAAACCATCATATATAAACAACAAAGCCCCAT
>DIZR01000027.1:11195-11580 GCA_002429425.1 Patescibacteria group bacterium UBA6023 | reverse complement strand
TATCAATAGCGGCATTTGCCTCTGCTTCAGTCGACATCTCAACGAAGCCGAATCCGCGTGAGCGGCCGGTCATTCGATCAGTGACGATTGATGATGACGTTACAGTTCCTGCTGATGCAAATGCATCACCAAGTTCCTGATCTGTCGTAGAGTACGGTAATCCACCAATGTATAGCTTTTGAGCCATTGTATCAGAACTAATTGTTTAAAACATCGCGTACGACCTCCTCGACACGCAGTTACACAAAAGCAAAACTGCGACACCTCAGAAACACACGAATGCAAATATTGTACACAATAATCGCAAAAGCGCAATCCCCAATGCAGTCAATATCAACTTCAATGCTCTGATTATCAAAAATAACTTGGGTGTCGGGTTCCCAAG
>DIZR01000027.1:7230-11088 GCA_002429425.1 Patescibacteria group bacterium UBA6023 | reverse complement strand
ACTTGGGTGTCGGGTTCCCAAGTTAAAACTGCCTGAGAATAAACTCCCAAAAGGGTTGCGCCATTCCACGATACCCCTTCGCGATCATGACGGTCTTACGACGACAATTTTTTGCTACTTGTTCGGGTACACTCCCGACACCAATAGCTCGAGTGATACGCCCCCTCGCCGCAGGAAGAAGTACCACATCATACCCTGAAGCTTTACTGACTATCCCCTTAATTAAATGATCGGAAAAGATAAGCATGGAGATGATATCATCAGCAGATTTTATTTTAAGCTCATGTACACGCGCATCAAGAAGCTTTCGGTAGTGTGCATCTTTATTTCCTTGCACGTCTAAAGGCACAACCATAACAACCGTTATCTGTGACCCAAATGATTGGCAAAGTGCAGTTGCAACTTTGCCCGTAAAACGTAAATTTGGATTACCGTCGACCGCGACGGGGATAAACACTTTCTGCATCTTCTTTTTTTCAAGCCCAATCTTTACGGTAAGCAAATCACATTTTGCACGATGGAGCACGACATCAATTTTACGACCAAAGATGTACCCACTTGTGTCGACCGCACCATCCCAATTCAAAAGCAGAAGATTCGCGTGTTCTGATTCAACAGTTTCAAGAATTGCTTCCGCGACGGAGTGCGATGCAACAATACGCGTATCGATATTTAATTGCTTACTCGCCATATCTTCTTCAATTTCCTCGAGAACTTTTTTATCATTCGAAGAATGATACGCATCAGCAATATCATCTCCCTCCTTCATCTCATGGATGCGCAATGCCATAAGATCCCCTCCCTCCTGTTTGGTCATTGCCCATGCAATCTGTGAAAATTCATGCCAACTTCCCTCTCGTCCAACGGGGAGCACTACGCGATATTCACTCTTCGGATGAAAACGTGTGGAGTGTTCATATACGACATCACGTGCATGATCTTCACGTTCAATACGTTTTGCATAGCCAAGATAATTCACGAGACCGATCAATATCCAAATACACAAAAAATATATCGCAACCGAACTTACATGAAATAACGCAATCGCAAGTATCGCATAAAAAAATACCGCAACCAACGGAAGATATGGCTCAAATGGAACAATGTACTCCCACTTTGCTTCAGGTTTTTTTCTTCGCAATTGAATGTATGCAAGATTCAATAATAAAAATAACACAATAAATAACATACTCGCTGCACTTGCAATATCTTTGAGCGGTAACAACACGGAAACAAAGGCAATGATCACCAGTGAGACCATCAAGGCGCGTGTAGGAACATAGTTGATCGGATGCATCACCCCAAGACTCGCGAACACCAACTTATCTCGACCAAGTGAAAATAATATACGTGAGGAAGAATAAATAGTCGCATTCAGTGCGGCAATATTCGCCAACAATCCGCCAAGAAGCATGACAAGATAACCAAATGGCATCACCCCTTTTGCGCTTTCAATTATCGCCCGTTCTGATACATTCCCAAGAAACTGCCACGAAGGAATTCCGTGCCCTTCCGTTGTTCCCACAACAATAATTGCGATTAATACATACATGATGGATACAATTGCCCACGAAGAGAACAAGCCGATACGGAGTACCTTTGCAGGATTTTCTACTTCTTCACCTGTTTGCGCCTGTATTTCAGAACCCTCAAATGCAATATAAAAAAGTGCCGCAGCCTGAATAACTCCCGCAATACCCATCGGAAGAAACGGGGTGAAATTAAATGCAACAAGTTCAGGGTACGCAATCATGTGCTTTAGTCCATACGTAATATAGAACGCAAGAATGCCAATAATCGTGATTACGATTGCCCCACCTATTTTCCCTGAAAGTTTCACTCCGTGATAATTGATTGATCCAAAAATAAAAAGTATGGCAAGCGTGAAGACCACAAGCCATGTCGAATCAGAGAAAAAAACGTGAGGTAACAAAAAATAATTAAACAGCAATTCCTGCATAAAATACGCAAATGAAACAGCATAGAGCGCACATGCCACTGCAGAGGCCATCCATGAACACCACCCTGACAAAAAACCACTCAGGTCACCAAGTCCCTCACGAATCCAATGATACGCTCCGCCTGCTTGCGGAAAAGTCGTCGCAAGTGCAACATACGCATTCAGATTGATGAATGCGATACTCGAACCAAGAAGCATTGAGAGTACGAGTCCTCCACCGGAAAGACTCGCCGCACTTCCCAGTAAAGTAAAAACACCTCCTCCGAGTAGCGCTCCGATACCAAGCAGTGTGACTTCAGGAATGCCAAGTGTACGTGCGAGTTGAATTTCATTTCCGTTCTGCTGTCGGTGATTTGGCATAATAAAGTTTCAAAATATAATCTGATGATTATACAATGGAGACATGTGCACATAAAGACACATCACGCGCCTTTGCGTTATGTGACACAATGAATAATATTGTCAACTTTTTACCATTACACACAGGACATATACTACACGTACGAAACGACCACCAAATTTATGAGAAAAAAAACACTTATTATCATCGTCATTGTCGTCATAGTGGGAATTATCATATTTATGCGTTCCACGAGTAATGGTCCACGCATCATTACCCATGACACAACGATTCACGGTAACTACTCTATTCCTATTGGGGCTGGACTCATCATACAAAATGGTGCAACACTCACCGTAACGGGAGATCTCACGATCGACGGTGCGCTCTCCTGTGCACAGGGGAAATTATCACTTGTCGTTCAAGGAAAGCTTCACATTAACAATAGTATTGAGTGCATACTTCCAGATTCAAATACTGATATATCAGGGATAAGCATCGCTATCGTTGCGAAGCATGTTGAATTTGGAACTCAATCTACCCTCGATACGAACGGTCACATCGATGTTGTAAGCAGTGCAGAAAAACTTATTCTTGCTACAGATAAACGGAAAAAACTTTATGACGAGGTACAAAGCACACTGGGAGACACCTCGCGTGTCGGACCATTTATTGAGAGAAATGAAGTACAAAAAATATCCGCATTTGATACTCGAGAAATTTCATCTACTGATACGATCGACCCAAATCTTCCAAACCTCATCATTCGTGGCACGTGGCATATCGGTGATGGAGGACAAATGCAATCAGGTATTGTTCTCCCCGCTCCACCAAAGGCGACAGAAGATATTTTGATTCGTCTTGATTACGGTGACACGGGTACGATCAACCTTGAACAATTCCATCTTTTCGGACCAAGTGGACATGATGGGCAAGATGATATAGGAATTTCATGCGATGCACACGGAAAAAAAGGTGGTAATGCATTTCGATTTCTTGCAAATGCAAAATATATTACATTGAATGAATTTACACTTAAACTAGGAGATGGAGGAAACGGAGGGAATGCAACAACAAAAAATGATTGTGCACTTGCGCGCGCAATAGCTGGAGATGGAGGAAGTGCCGGAAACCTTAAAATTTCCGCAACCAAAAAAATTTATATCATGAATTTTCATCTTCTTCCCGGAAAAGGAGGAAACGGAGGGAATGCAAGTGCATTCGGAAAAAATGGCGATAACATATGCCCTGGTTCAAACGGTGGAAATGCGGAAGCAATCGGAGGAAATGGTAATACAAACAAAAAAGACCTCACATTTTCCGGTGCGATATTCGGTCTCGGACAACTCATCGTTGGTCGCATTGAAGGTGGAAGTGGCGGGTCGGCAATCGCACAACCTGGACATGGTGGTAAAGGTAATGGGTGTAATTGTGCAGGTGGCAAAGGAGGTGACGGGAGTGCAACCGGAGGCCTTGGTGCACAAGCAGATGGTGCAATCCCATCCGGCACCATCGAAGCACATGGCGGAGATGGTGGGGATGTAAGCGCAACTGGTGG
>DIZR01000027.1:6668-7063 GCA_002429425.1 Patescibacteria group bacterium UBA6023 | reverse complement strand
GGAAATGGTGGAGATGGGTGCGGACCGGGGAATGGAGGTGCTGGTGGTATCGGAAATCCCCTCGGTACAAATGGCACAAATGGAAAAATCTCGTGTGCACCAGGAGAAACATTTGAAGGAGCACCCGCACCAACCACGGTGCCCGTTACGCCAAAAAAAATACCACTTATCAAAGCAATTCTCTTTCATGGGAAATATCTCCCCGTCGACCAAATCATCATTACCAATGAAGCGGGGTGTGACTCGGAACATTGGCGAGCAGAGAATGGATCAGTTCGTGCAACAGATGGCACAACAGTTATCGATCCGGCCGGTGCACCATGTGGGTATGGAAAACTTATTGAGAATCCAATTATTATGGTTCCCGCACAACCATATTTTGTGAATTGATAAAG
>DIZR01000027.1:457-6577 GCA_002429425.1 Patescibacteria group bacterium UBA6023 | reverse complement strand
AACGAAGACGTATCGTCTTTGTCGCCTGCGTGTGACCCTTGATAATGACGATATCTTCTTCGTGTATACCTAGAAATTTTGCAAGCACTTGTTTTGCGCGCACGTTCGCTTTCCCCTCTTCTCGTTTTGCTTTTACTGAAACAAATAAGCGCCCATCTTTGGCGGTTTCAACACTTTCATGTTTTTGGTCAGCAATGACTTTTATACGATATTCTTTCATGGTGACGAGTGCTATGCCAACGCCTTGTTGATAGCTTCACCAAAATCTTTTGCGGACTGCGGGCCATTTGCGGTAATGACGCGTTCATCGGAAACGACGGGACGCAATTCATGAATAGCGCCTCCATTCTCACAAATAGTCCCGAACTTTCCGTCATTGTCCCACCCGGTAATATGCATACCCTGGAGTAAACCTGCCTTCACGAGGATACGTGGTGCAATACAGATAGCACCATACAGCATTTTCCCATTTCCTTTTGCTTCGGTCATAATGCGCACAGTCTCGACATTATCGAGAGAAAGAAGTGCACCAGGTCCACCAATCGCGAATACCCCATCGTAATCAGTGGCATGCACATCACGAAGTGCCACATCTACCGTGACCTCTTCATGAATATTCGATTGTGCAATTCCTCGCTCATTACTTCCCGTCACTACCGTATGTCCCGCATCTTCGAGGGTGTGTTTTGTGTCACCATATTCTTTTGTTTGAAAATCTTTCTGTGCGATAAGAAGAAGTATTGTTGCCATGTGTATAGTATAGCAAACAAGAAAAAATTTTGTATGCACTCGTTGCACGGCGAACAAATGTTCGCTATACTCTAGGAATGGATGAAGTATACAAAAAAGCACTACGCCACTTTTACGATACTCACCGGCGTATGCCATCATATGGAGAGTTTATGCCCATCATTGGCTTCCGTTCGCGGGCCTCAGTATTTAAACTTGTTGCAAGACTGGTCGATGAACGATTCATCGAAAAGGATAAGAAGGGGAAATTACTCCCCGGAAGTGCGTGGAGCGGGCTTCGTCTTCTCGGACTCGTCGAAGCGGGATTTCCTTCCCCCGCAGAAGAAGATGTCGGTGATAAATTATCACTTGATGATTATCTCATCCCCGCACGCGACGCCTCATACATGCTTCGCGTCAAAGGTGATTCAATGAAAGATGCGGGAATTATTGAGGGAGACATGGTCATCGTCGAACGCACAAATAACGCCAAGGTCGGTAGTATCGTCATTGCCGAAGTCGATGGCGCATGGACGATGAAATATTATCGCGTGAAAAATGGTGTCCCGTACCTCGAAGCAGCGAATGCGAAATACAAAGATATTCATCCCAAGGAAGGACTGATTATTGCCGCCGTGGTACGTGCCGTCGTACGCAAGTATCATTAAACATTTATGGAACGAGTCATACTACATGTCGATGGCGATGGTTTTTTTGCAGGCTGTGAAGTCGCGAAGAATCCAACACTCCGAGGAAAGCCCGTCATCGTCGGACGAGAGCGCGGGATGGCGCTTGCGATGACGTATGAGGCAAAAGCGTGTGGAGTAAAACGCGGCATGACACTCGCTGAAGTACGGCGCATCTGCCCCGATGCAATTCTTCTTGATGCTGATCACGAGTCCTATGCGCTTTTCTCAGAACGCATGAATAACATCATTGCACGTTACACTTCACACCTCGAGCGATACTCCATCGATGAATCATTCGCGGATATCACCACAATGAATATTTCACTCAAGATGTCTCACGAGGACATTGCGATGAAAATAAAAACCATACTCAAACAAGAACTCGGGATGACATTTTCTATTGGTATTGCCCCCACCAAGGTTCTTGCGAAACTTGGCTCAAAATACAAAAAACCTGACGGACTTACAATAATTAAATCCAACACAATTAATGATTTCTTACGAAAAACACCCATTGAAAATATCTGGGGTATTGGCCCACAAACAAGTGAGTTTCTCAAAGAATCATCCGTCACCACTGCATATGATTTTGCACAAAAAAGTGAACATTGGGTGACCGCAATGCTTGCAAAGCCATACCAAGATATTTGGTATGAACTTCGAGGAACAAATGCACTCCCCCTGAATACTGACAAACGCGCGCCGTATCAATCACTCATGCGCACGAGAACTTTTGCTCCACCAACCAGTACACAAAGGTTTTTACTTGCCGAACTCTCACGCCACACCGAGGTCGTTTGTGCACGCGCACGTGAACATGGACTTGCGGGAAAAACTTTTTCATTTTTTCTCAAAACTCAAGGATTGCAATTCCGTGGCATCGAACTCAAACTTTCCCAAAGCACCAACACTCCGGAAGAACTCATCGAACTTGCTGGTAAACATCTTCAATATATTCATGAGGAAGACATACTTTACCGCGCAACCGGGGTCACGCTTGGAACACTAACAAATGCAGGAGAAATACAACGTAATCTTTTTGACACCACACTCCGCGTGGAGCGACTCGAAAAAATTCATCATGAAGTTGATCTACTGAATACAAAATTTGGTGAACCACTCATTCATCTCGCCTCGAGTATGCATGTACAAAAAATACGCAAAACAAATTTCATATCGCGAGACGAACGATTTCTCGCTCGCCTCCATATTCCAATTATCGGAACAATAGGATAAATATCTCTTGCGAAACAGTATCAAAATATCGGTCACCAAAATCCTCAAGAGGATAATAAGTCGTATTTCATCAACCCTGTGACGTCAGACAATTCTACGAAGACTTTCCACAGATTTCTGATAATGAAGTCGTTGCAATTCTAAAAGAGCATCATCAATCGCAAGAATAGTTTCTCCTCGCACTAAAAATTATCAATGTTCGACCTAGATAATAAACACTAAAGGCACTATTGCACACGATGTTTGCTCGTGTCACACATCCCTGGTGCCCAGAGTCCCCTACCCGCCTCACGTGCATTACGCTCTGCCTCCCTAAATTCAGTTTGGTACTTGTATGGAGTGCGATATGTATACTCATATGCATAACCCTGCTTCACAAGTTCAAGATTCACAAATGTTCCGTCAGAAGTAAATACATATGCAAGTCGTCGATCATATTTATCAGTATCTCCTTGCGATAAATCTCCCACGAGTTTCACGATGCCATTCGACAATAGTCCTTTTGTTTTTTGCGAAGCTTCCTTACCAAAACATTCGACAATGCGTCTCGGGTCAACCGTTTCCGGTGTATTGATTCCGATTAAACGCACGCGTACTTTCATGCCATTTTCCATTACATCAATCGTATCACCGTCAACGACCTTCACGACACTGAGAAATTCTTCCGTCGTTGTTGAAATATCAACAAGGTTCAACCCTGGTAATTCAGTCATATGATTGAGTGCGGACATATGAATGTTCGGACGTACATACTGAATGCTCATGTCAAAAAATTTTGTAAGCAAAAGCATGACGAATAATGCAAACAACCACGGGTAAAATCCTTTCATTGCTCGATTTTACACGATGGATGATGTTCTGCAATTGAGCTTCTGAGTAAAATGCCTTACACTAGGGTTGTGGAACATATTTCAAATATTATTATCAGCCTTGGATACATCGGAGTAGCTGGTGCGATCTTTGCAGAAACAGGATTATTTTTCGGTGCATTTCTTCCCGGCGATTCACTTCTCTTTACTGTCGGGCTTCTTGCTTCGCAAGCACACTTTAATATTTTCATACTCTGGGTACTCGTAGTCACCGCAGCAATTCTCGGTGATAATCTAGGTTATTTATTTGGAAGTAAGGTTGGCGAAGAAATCTACAATAAGCAAGATTCGTTCCTCTTCCGAAAATCACACGCAAGGAAGGCAAATATTTTTTATTTACATCATGGCAAAAAGGCAATTGTGCTTGCGCGTTTTGTCCCCATCATACGCACATTCGCACCAATTGTTGCAGGAGTTGCAAAAATGGAATATCGCACATTTGTGATATTCAACATCATTGGTGGAGTACTCTGGAGTACACTGTTACTCGGATTTGGATACTCCGTTGGACACTTCATTCCCAATGCGGGACGTTATCTTGAATGGATCATTGTTGCCATCATCATACTTTCCATACTCCCGATCATCATCGAATATATCAGGGAAAGCAGAAGATCTAGGCAAAAGCAGAGTGAATAAACTTATGCTATTTTATAAATTTATACGCTCAAGGGGGCAATATGCATACGACATTTCTCCGAGCAGAACAACTGTACCCCACTTTCCTCACACGATGCACAAAAAATAAGTTTTTTGTGGCAGTCGGGAATTGCACAATTGCCGTAGCGCTCACTTTTTTCTCCACAGAGATCACAATGCCCAACCACCTCATACTTATCAGTAAAGCGTTCCGTAATACGACCATCAAAAACGTACAGTGACCCAAGAAAATCCTCGCCCGGGAATACTTTCATATATGTTCCGATACCACCATCAAGCTGATATATATCCTTAAAACCTTGTGTCTTCAAATATCCCGATGCCTTTTCACAGCGTACGCCATATGTACAGACAGTGAGGACTTTCTTTTCCTTGAGTGCATCGAGTTCGGCAGTAACCTTCGTGAGGTCACGAAAATTTTCCATCATTGGATTTATTGAATCTTTAAAATGTCCAACTTTAAATTCATAATCATTGCGCATATCAATGATCGTAAAATCTTCCCCATCTTTTATCCATTGTTTGAGTTCTTCCGGTGCAAGGTGTGTTCCAGTGATCTCATTCGGATCGATATCCCCTTCTTTTCCAAGACCAAGTGTCACAATTTCATCACGTACCTTGATCTTCATCTTTGGAAACGCACTCCCCGTACCTGGACTATGCTTAAACCACATGCCGGAAAGATTCGCGAATGTCTCATCATTTCCATCTTGTGCATGCATGCGTTTTTCATACTCAAGAATATTCGCACTTGTACCCTCAACGGTTCCATTGATACCCTCATGTGCAATAAGAATTCGCCCACGTAATCCGAGTTCGAGACATGTAGTCCTCATCCACTCCATAAATCCTTCAGGGTTGCGAATATGCGTATATTTATAAAAGATGATTATTTCGTATTCACGTTGCATGTCATAGTTATATTCCATAGCATACAGAAGGGCAAGTGTATAAAAATATCACGCAAACAAAAAACACCCTTGCGGGTGCTTATTGTTTTTTTGAAGTCACAAGACTATGCGCGCTGTACGTTGACCGCACTCATTCCCTTTGGGGTGTCCTCTGTTTCAAAAGTGACCATATCACCTTCGCGAAGTTCGTCGAACGATACTCCTACGAGTGAGTTTGAGTGAAAGAAAAGATCCTTTCCCATTCCCTCTCCAGTGATGAAGCCAAAGCCTTTGTCAGTTACCTTTTTAATTGTTCCTTTCATGATGTTGGTTAGTTAGCTAATAAAATACAAAAATTGTAAATTAAGAAAATCGACATATTTCACACAAAAATTTTGTGCCCTTAGGATAGCATGCCTCACCACGAAGTCAATAGCACCCATTTGCATGGTGGATAGTGATATTATACTAATGTATCGTTGGGGATTTTTTTATCTCAGGTGTAACCTCTTCCTCTCTATCAAATCGCTCAAGTGCACCATCAATTACTTCAATGGGAACTTTTTTATCTCTTTCAATCTCTGGAACAACGGGCTGCGGAGTTATTTCAGGAATGTATTCAGTTGGGTTTGTCATAAATAATAATACGTATAATAAGTATCCTTACGCTACCACTACCATATTTTTCTGCAACTATTTCCTATTTATCAAATATGGAAATAAGATATTGATCAATTTCACGTTGCATGAGGTCATAAAAATATTTATTTTCATCATGCAATCGGAGTGCCAAACTCTTTCCAACAAATCGCCAGTGCCAAGGTTCATAGATGTAATAGATATTTTTTTTGGGATATGAAAGTACAAAACCATATTTATATGCATTTTCTGTAAGCCATGCATACGCTTTGTCCTTCTCGATAAGGGTAAACTTCGAGCCAAGACCCTTGGTACTGAAATCAACAGTTGTTCCAAGCTGATGCTCCGAGTATCCTTGATCGGCGGAAAATTTATTTGCACTCCCACTACCATAGGTAACTTTATATG
>DIZR01000027.1:0-307 GCA_002429425.1 Patescibacteria group bacterium UBA6023 | reverse complement strand
ATAGGTAACTTTATATGTCGACTTCAAAACGCTTTGTTGTCCAAAAGAACGATATGCAGAAATAATACGCAGATCGATTCCGGCTACTTTTGCGTCTTCGAGCATATTCTGCAAAAATGGAAAGACATCAACAAGTATGAGTTCTTGTTTTTTTGGTTCGACAAGATACTCGGGGGGGATACTAGAAAGTGCTCTTGGGACAAAGTTTTCATTTAAAAAATATACTTTTGAATATTTTTGCAACAATTCCTTGTCGGTATTACTCAATTTTTCAAGCGTACCGACCGTACCTGATACTGATGCAATT
>DIZR01000050.1:1855-3167 GCA_002429425.1 Patescibacteria group bacterium UBA6023 | reverse complement strand
GACCGATACGATACGCAGTACCGTATCCCCATTTTTGTTTCAAAATAAACCGTCCAAGTAGCATCACCAATAACGCACCAAAAAGAAGGTAGATGAAATTCACTCCGAGCCCTACCATAAGTGCAAGAAATATTGCGAGAACCATTAGTGGTGCAAAAAATACATAATATGGCGACAAGCGACTCTCGATGCCATGGAGCGTACTTTCGTTCACGACATAATTTGCATTCTTTGTTATTGGTGCAATTCGAATCCCCAGTTGATTATCATAAAATACGAAAGCGTTCCCACCTACCCATATGACGGATTTGTACGCACGAAACGCATCAAGAGAAATGGGGGTCTTTGTGTCGATGACTACCAGATGCTCGATGTCGCCCTTTTGTGAGATCACTTTTTTATACATCTCGGGGATCGGAAGAAAGTATGGCTCCACGACGTTCGACGTGACGACTCCATTTTGCACACGCAATTCAAGTTCGTTGGGATAATACGCAAAGAATTTTGCGGGAAATTCATTGATGGCACGATTCACTTGCGGAACAAGTAGTATAGACGAAATGATGGTCAAAAATATTGCGATCAACATCGCAAGTCCTGAGTAATATTTCCATGAATATGAGAGCGGGCGTACGAGTAACTCACGGTAGTACTCCGGACCATACACGCTTTGCTTGATATATGAGATAAGTTGTTTCATAAAAAAAGTATACCAACAAAAACAATAAAAGAAAAACGGACAGCACAAGGCTTTCCGCAAATATTGTTACAAAGAATACTAACGAAGAACGCGGGGTATGGCGATCAATTCGACGTGAAAAATAGTGCCAAAAATATCAGCGGAAATTTCTTCTTTCACCATCGCGCCCCGAATGGTCGTACGATCATGTTTGCCATATTTCCGCACACGAGACTTCCATGACCCACGGTGTTGACGCTTATTATATCTACGTATCCAACATTCTGGTACATGACGTTCAGACATCGGCATACGTAGCATGGAACCAAAGCCAATTGGAATTTGATCACCATCAGGAAGTTGCGCATTATCATACACAGGGTCAAAATAATAACCGAAATCATATGCATCCTCTGCGGCTATCAAAGCATCAAGTGGATCACCCGACGCATCAACGGCATCAAGATGCGAGTCAAAATGATCCTCCCATGCACACAAATTTTGTACATGTGCATCGAGAGCGAAGCATTCCGGCTCACCCGTCATCGAGTGAAGAAAGCTCTGTGAATACATGCCGTGTTCAGCATAATAGTCATGCTCAACAAACTCCGCATCTGGTTCGCTATCTGTTCC
>DIZR01000050.1:0-1822 GCA_002429425.1 Patescibacteria group bacterium UBA6023 | reverse complement strand
TATCTGTTCCGGAATGATTAATTTTTACCGGGAAAAATACATCACGATGATAATAACGACCACCGACCTTAACAAAATTGGGATTTCCCTTTTTTACACACATACATTTCTCCTCCGTTGTAAAACACGTAAAAATATAAATAAAGGTACTGTTTAGATTACCATTGTACTATTTTTTATATAAAAGTCAAGTGTTTCGGTAGTGTGCTATTTCACCTCCATTTCCCGGAGTATTGCGATGCGTTCCTCCATCGGTGGATGTGTCATAAATAATTTTGAGAAAGAATGACTTGCTCCACCAAATGGGTTTGAAATATAGAGATGTGCATATGCATTTGATGCTGTTGTTGACGGAGTCACATCCCCCACCGCACTTATCTTCTCAAGCGCTGACGCAAGCCCCTCAGGATAACGTGTGAGAAGTGCGCCGGATGTATCGGCAAGAAATTCGCGTTTCCGCGATACTGCGAGCTGAATCATCGTCGCAGCGATTGGAGCAAGTATCGCAGCGACGAGTGCGACAACGAGCAACAATCCTCCCCCTTGCCTGTCGCGATTTCCGCCCCCGAACATCGACATGCGCAACATCATATCACCAACAATCGCAACCATTCCCGCCAGTACAACGACAACGGTTGAAACCAATGTGTCGCGATTACCAACGTGTGAAAGCTCATGCGCAAGCACTCCTTCGAGTTCCGTCCTATTCAATATTTGCAAAAGTCCCGTATGCACGGCAACCACTGCATGCTCTTTGTCGCGTCCCGTTGCAAACGCATTCGGTGATGGATCTTCGACGATGTAGACTCGTGGCATCGGAAGTCCTGCAGTAATTGCAAGGTTTTCAACAATATTCCAAAGCTCAGGATTATCATCCCGTGCAATCTGTTTTGCATGAACCATCGAAAGTATGAGCTTGTCCGAATACCAATAACTTCCAATGTTCATAAGGAGACTGAATATCACCGCAATATAAAGAATGGAAGGATTATTGTACACGTGTGAAAAAAGCCATCCAAGTCCCACAATAAAGACAAGGAAGCCAGCGATAAGCGCCCAGGTTTTTGTGACGTTCTCTGCTTGGTGTGTATAGAGTGTTGCCATAGTATTCGCATTATAACGCACACATTTTTCACTGCAAGCAGTATATAATACATCCGTATGATGAAAAAAATTATTTTATTATTGATTGCAATATCAGTTGTCCTCATTTTTCTCACTCGTTCGGGTATTGCGCTCGAATTACAGCTACTCAGTGAACGTATGCATTTCGGTTGTTATTCCATCAATCACGATCGTACGATTGGATGCATGAATCAATACTACAATAAACTCACGGAACGTGCGGGTCCAACAATAGCAATGAAGGATGTGCGTGACGGATATGACAAATACCCTGATCTTCGTCACCTCTGTCATCAAGTCACCCACGTCATTGGACGCGCAGCGGCAGCAAGGGGCGATTCACTTGGTGTATTGTTCGCGGAGGGTGACCCATTTTGCTGGAGTGGATATTATCACGGAGCAGTCGAAGGGAAATTACGTGGAATAAGCACCGTACGCATTACATCGGAATTTGTGAATAATTTTTGTCGAGATATTCCAAAGACAGAAGCAAATTATTTTCATTACTTTAACTGCGTGCATGGGACTGGGCATGCATTCATGTACGTGAGCCACAATGATCTCCCATTTGCTCTCTCGCGTTGTGAGACATTTATTGCGGGAGACGATAAGCAAAATTGTGCAGCCGGGGCATTTATGGAAAATATTGTTGCATCGCAAAATGAACATAACACGAAATTCATACGCGCCAATGAAC
>DIZR01000025.1:11246-12659 GCA_002429425.1 Patescibacteria group bacterium UBA6023 | reverse complement strand
CAATTGGACACCGATGAAGTACTCGAGATACTTGGCACAAATATTAAAACCGGGCTTGAAACGAATGATGCAGAAAAACGGCTTATGCACATTGGCCACAATACACTTTCTGAAATAAAAAAGCAGACAATTATCGATCGCGTTGTTGATGAGATAAAAAATCCACTCACATTCATATTGCTTGCTGCGGGAATAGTTACAACGCTACTTGGGCACTATATTGACTCAACAGTCATTTTTGTTGCATTAATCATTAACATTGCAATTAGTCTGTACCAAGAAGGGCGTGCGGGAAATGCATTTGAGCGACTACGCAATGCCCAGCAGAAATTTGCTACCGTTATTCGCAATAATGCAAAAGAATTTATACCTGCCAAATTTGTTACCATAGGGGACATTCTTGTACTTGAAGTGGGAATGAGCATTGCCGCTGATGTGCGTATCATTGTTTCAAATAATCTTGAAGTGAACGAGTCACCACTTTCAGGAGAGTGGATCGACGTTGCGAAGATTGCAGAACCATACAATACGATCGTTCCCTATGCCGAGCAACGCAACATGGGATTCATGGGAACACTTATTTCAGCGGGATCAGGCCTTGGCGTTGTTGTTGAAGTGGGGAATCACACAAAAATAGGGAGTATTGCGACGTCGCTTTCTGCGGAGCATGGTCGCAAGACTCCATTGCAAGAAAATATTGTACATCTTGCTCGCCTCCTCTCATATATCATCCTTGGTACATTGATAATAATTTTTATTCTTGGATTATTCCGTGGTGAATCACTTACCGAAATACTTCTTATATCAATAGCAATCGCGGTTGCTGCTATTCCTGAAGGATTACCGGCTGCAGTAACTGTAGTGTTAGCTATCGGGATGGAGGCGATACTGAAACGTGGTGGGCTCGTACGAAACCTTCTTGCGGCTGAAACACTAGGATCAACGACAATTATTTTGACTGATAAAACGGGCACCCTCACGAAAGCAGAAATGGTCCTTGCAAAAATAGTCACCTTTGGAAACCTAGCTATAGATGAGCACGTCCACCTTTCTGAACGAAGGGAACATGAAGCACATGGTGATGAGCGTGATGTACTCGAGTTTGCAACATTATCATCTGATGCTTTCATTGAGATGAAAGGTGGGGAGAAGCAAGACCCACTAACTGAGCGGATTGTTCGAGGTAGACCAGTAGACCGTGCTATTGTGATCGCGGCGATGGAGTCAGGACAAAATCAGACTGAACTTCTGCACAATTATCCTCGTATCGACTTTTTACCTTTCGAGTCTCGATACCGTACTTCACTTTCATTGCATCACATTCGCGGAATGAAACATAATCGTTTATATGTAAAAGGTAGTCCGGAGTATATTCTCGAGCATACTGAAGCAATCTATCTTGAGGGAAAAACG
>DIZR01000025.1:10362-11152 GCA_002429425.1 Patescibacteria group bacterium UBA6023 | reverse complement strand
AATCTATCTTGAGGGAAAAACGCATATCGCATCACATGATGAGCGACTTAAACTTGAACGTGTCCTTAAACATTATACAACAAAGGGGTATCGTGTCATTGCAGTCGGATATCGCGATGTGGCAATAACCACATTTGAAAAAGATAGTGATGCATATCGTATAAAATTAACTGAAGGACTAATTTTTTGCGGCTTCATTATTCTGCACGACCCATTACGCGATGATGTGAAGGAATCTATATCTATTGCACAGAAAGCTGGGGCACGAGTTATCATGATGACGGGTGACAATCCTGAAACTGCGCGGACAATTGCAGATGAATCTGGAATCTGGAAAGAAGGAGATATCGTGATGCAAGGTTCGGACATTGAAAAAGCAACGGATGAGGAAATTGGAAAGACGCTCCACCATACAACAGTTTTTGCACGCATGCTTCCTGAGCATAAACTTCGTATTGTTCGCATACTCCAAGCACAAGGAGAAATTGTCGCAATGACGGGTGACGGTGTAAACGATGCACCCGCACTTCGTGCAGCAAGCATTGGTGTCGCACTCGGATCCGGCACCGAAGTTGCAAAAGAAGCATCCGGACTTATTTTACTCGACAACAGTTTCTCAACTATTGTCGCGGCAATTGAAGAAGGGAGACGTATTATCGATAATTTACGAAAAATTGTTGCATATTTACTGTCGACATCCTTTACGGAAATTGTAGTGGTCGGCGGTGCGCTCGCGATAGGAATCCCTATTCCGTTGCTTCCTGCACACATATTATGGACAAATATGCTT
>DIZR01000025.1:8533-10295 GCA_002429425.1 Patescibacteria group bacterium UBA6023 | reverse complement strand
GACTTGATGACGCGTGACCCGAAAATTACCGGTGCACAACACATGCTTACAAGAAAATTTATGATATTTATTTTTTTAGTTGGAGTGCTAAGTGGTCTTATCTTACTTGGATATTATCTCTACCTACGTAACATCTCCATGATGAACCTACCTGACGCACGTACCTTGATATTTATTGCGCTTACGCTTGGTACAGCGTTGACTGCCTTTTCCATGAAGGATCTCCGCACACCATTGTATACAATTAAATTCTGGACGAATAAATATTTGCTAGGTTCATTCATGTTCGCCTTATTTGGACTTCTCCTTGCACTGAAGGTTGAATTTTTTAGCACCTTACTCCATCTCACAAATATTGATCTTGTGTCGAATGTATTATCACTCTTCACGGTAATTTTACTCAATCTTATAAGTGTTGAAATCGTAAAATATTTTTCATTTGAATGACATCACCGTGACATGGTACGATAATAGGATGGAAATTGCACTGCTTATCATTTTGGGAATATTTATCGGCACCTTACTTACGTGGTTTATTCAGAAAAGACAATCATCAACACAAAAGATGGAGGATGGTCACGGGATGATGCTCCTTCAACAGCAAATGTCTGAGCTCACGAAACAACTCGATTTCAAGCTCACGGAATCACGACGTGATATGACCGAAGCAGTCCGTACACAATTTTCTGAATCACAAAAATTACTCCGAGAGATCAATGAGCAAATGAACAAAAGCCTTGTGGATGTTGCGCGTGAACAGACAAAAACAAATGAATCAACGACGCGTTTTATGGCAATTGCTGAGCAACTCGCCAATCTTGAAAAGGTATTGAAACACCAAAAACAGCGCGGGAATTTAGGTGAAGCTTCGCTTGAGCTTATTCTTTCGAACATTCTCCCTCCTGGAGCGTACAAAATGCAGCATCGCTTCGCAAATAATGACGCGGTTGATGCAGTGATTGTCACAAAAGAAGGACTCATTCCTGTTGATGCGAAGTTTTCGCTCGATAACTATAATCGTGTTACACAAGCTATTGACGACAGACAGCGCGAGGAGCTTGAAAAAGAATTCAGAAATGACCTAAAGAAACGCATAGACGAAACGGCAAAATACATTCGTCCAGAAGAGGGAACACTGCCATTTGGGTTTATGTTCATTCCTGCTGAGGGAATTTATTACGACTTGTTGGTAAATGAGGTGGGTGCCTTAAAAGCTAACACACGGAATCTTATCGATTACGCCTATAATGAGAGGAAGGTGATTATTGTTTCCCCGACGACGTTCGCTGCGTATCTTCAATCAGTCTTATATGGTTTTAAGGCCTTTAAGATCGAAGAAACCGCAAAAGATATCATTAAACGTGTCGACGAGCTTGGGAAGCATCTCAAGGCCTATGAGGACTATATGATGAAGCTTGGCAATGCACTTGGCACTACGGTGAACCACTACAATGCGGCATATAAGGAACTTGGGAAAGTCGATAAAGATGTCACACGCATTACGGGGATAAATCCAGGACTTGAGCCGTCAACATTAGACAAACCAAAATTTGATGAATAAAAAAACACCCACTATGGGGTGCCCCTGATTCTATGTCGGAAAAGCAATAATGTATCGATAGATCAAGCTCCTCTTTGGTGATATTTTACCAATTACCTCTAATCCATGAAGGCTTGACGTGGACCAAAGTTGCCATTTATTTTTAATGCGGCGTGCACATAGGGTAATTATTGGTGTCACACCACATGCTTTCATTTCTTC
>DIZR01000025.1:0-8449 GCA_002429425.1 Patescibacteria group bacterium UBA6023 | reverse complement strand
AGCTTTCATTTCTTCAGTGCATGGGGGAATCATGCCTGCCTGTATCTGCATTTGCCTACCTGATACAAATTCATGAAATTCAACAAGCTCATAACCAACTTTCTGTGCAATTTTTACAAAATCTTCCCTTGTTGGTGTGGCGGACTGGGTTGCTGTATTCATTACAACTCCTGGGTATGGTTCAAAGAAGAATATACTGAAAAAACATTACCACTTGGGTATCTAGTTGTCAACAAATAGGGTTTGCACATTTTTATAAAACCTGTATACTCCTTAGCACTATGTCATTCGCAGTAATACAAACAGGAGGAAAGCAATATAAGGTTGAGGTGGGCGACGTCCTCAAGATCGAGAAACTTTCTCAGGAAGCAATTCCTGGAGCAAAAGCATTGATCCATGAGGTTGGTGCAAAGATTGTCTTTGACCAAATTTTACTCGTTGATGATGGAAGCGCAACAAAGATTGGTATGCCATACCTTTCTGGTGCAAAAGTTGAGGCAACAGTTCTCGGTGATGGTCGTCACAAGAAGGTGATGGTCGTTAAGTATCGCCCAAAGAGCCGTTACTACAAGAAGAATGGACATCGTCAGCCTTTTACGGAAGTTAAAATAGAATCAATCAGCTAAGCAAAAATGACCCGCAAGGGTCATTTGTCTTTTTCCTTAAACAGCACATTACACTGAACCACCTTCACCAAAAAACTCAACCCATTTCTTACGATCACTATATTTCATTGGTCCACTATTCCGTGGATCGAGCTTTGCACCGAGTTCTGCAAGAAAGAGGAGTGCTTGTGCGGGGTCCTTTTCGCGTTTCAGTGCCCTCTCAAGTTCTGGTGAAAATTTCTGAGCACTATGAATTTGTGCATGAAATTTTTTCCCATTTCCTCGGAGTGTTATTTCACCTTGAACTAAATTAATATGCTTTACATTACCATTCATCTCAAACTCCAGTAGTTATGAACATTAACCTACAATAAAGCTATCACTACGGTACGCAATGTCAATAAACAACTATTTTCTTCCCTCAAGTGCGTATCGAAGTGTCTCCTTATCAGAATACTCAAGCTCAGTGCCCGTTGAAAGACCCCTACCAAGATGTGTAATACTTATAGATGAACCTTCGACAGTATGCTGAAGGGAGTGTTCTACAAATTCTGCAGTATGCTCGCTTTCGGGTGTCACTGCACATGCAAGTATTATTTCTTTAATGGTTTCTTTTTCTTGTTCAACAAGCGTCAATAATTGATTGATACGAATTATTGTTCCAGGCGCTTTTTCAAGAATAGGGAGTGTACCGCCAAGAACAAAATATAATCCTTTGTAGGTGCCACTACGTTCAAGTGCTTCGAGGTCAGAATCTTTTTCAACAATCATTAGGATGCTATGGTCACGTGTAGTATCGATACAAATAGAACAATACTCGAGAGCGTCACTGTGTTTTTTCATAAAGTAACGATAGCAACGTATACAGCGTGAAACAGACCCATCAAGAGATTGGATTTGTCGTGCAAGTTCATTTATATACGCCTTATCGCGTTTCAGGAGATAGTAAACGAAACGCTTTGATTGTCTCCCTCCAATGCCAGGAAATTCGGCAAAGAGCGCTGCTAATTTATTGATTGGATCCATGCAAAATAAAAAATTTAGAATACGTCGTCGAATGATTGTTCATTCGCTCTATTCTTTTCAATTTCTCGAAATGTCGTGTGCTTTTCATCAAAAAAGAGTTCCACCATACCGGTTGGTCCATTACGATGCTTTTCAATCATTATTTCGGCTATATTTGGTTTCTCTGAAACGTGATCTTTGTTTGCCTTATCTTCACGATGAATAAAGATCACTACATCAGCGTCCTGTTCAATGGAACCTGAATCACGGAGGTCAGAGAGTCGAGGACGACCACCACGAGCCTCCACCGCACGCGACAACTGTGAAAGTGCAAGTACTGGGACATCGAGATCCTTTGCAAGACCCTTCAGCGAGCGAGAGATCTCAGTCACTTGCTGAACCATCGAATCTGTCGAGTGCACAGGGGTCATAAGCTGAAGATAGTCGACAATAACGAGTCCAAGATTGTGTTCACTTTTCATGCGACGCACTGCTGAGCGCATATTCATAATATTGATACCTGCTTGATCATTAATAAAGATCGGCGCTCTTGAAAGACGATCGAGGCCTTCGCGTAAGTATGCGAATTCATGATCTTTTGATAGTTTTCCCGTACGAAGCTTCCATGCATCAACTGAACTTTCAGCTGCAAGCATACGATCGATCAATTGTTGTGAACTCATTTCAAGAGAAAAAATACCAACAGGAATATTATGATCAACTGCGGCGCGACGAGCAATATCGAGTGCAAGTGTTGTTTTTCCAACGGAAGGTCGCGCAGCAAGAATAATAAGATCTGATTTTTGTAAACCAGAAAGTGTCTTATCGAGACTTGGGAATCCCGTTGGTACACCACGGAGTCCATCATGTTCCTCGTGTATCTTCTCAATACGTGCCCATGCTTCGATCAAAGCGTCCTTGATATTCTGAATTCCTTTTCCTGATGAAATATTTGTGACAGAATAAATCTTACTCTCAGCCTGATCAAGGATCTCTTCGAGCATAAGCTCTTCTTTGTAGCCAAGCTCGGAAATTATATCAGCAGCATGAATAAGATTACGTAAAACATGTTTTTTGTGTACCGTCTCTGCATAATATTTTGCATTCGCAGAAGAGGGAACCATACCTGCAAGCTCTGCAAGATATGCACGTCCACCAATTGAATCAATTTGTGCGCGTTCCTCAAGTCGCGCAGCGAGAGTGAGGAGATCAATTGGCTCATGCTTCTTGTGGAGATCAAGCATCGCGTCATAAATGATACGATGTTTTTCCGCATAAAATGATTCCGACTTCAGTGTGTCAGATATTTCGTATAACGAATCAGTACGCAGAAGGATTGCACCCAGTAACGCCTGTTCGGATTCGATATGCTGTGGAGGAAGTCGAAGTCCAGTACTTGATGAGGTTGAGATATATGGGCTTTTCATTCCGATATTTTAGCATGCTCTTCGAAAAATTTCTCAAGCTACTGACAGGGGAAATCGAGTGGAAAACATGGCATTGGACGAAAGGGTAATATATGTGTATTGAGGAAATACGACGAATATAAAAACGGTGTATAATTTCTCAATGAACAAAAAAGCAACATTTGGTGGTGGATGTTTCTGGGGCATTGAGGACGTATTTTACAAAATGCCCGGTGTCATTCATACTGCAGTCGGATATATGGGTGGTACAAAGGAAAATCCAACATATAAAGATGTTTGCTCAGATGAATCTGGTCATGCAGAAGTGGTCGAGGTCACCTATGATTCCAAAAAAATCACTTATCAGGCATTACTTAATGCTTTTTGGCAAAATCACAATCCCACCACACTAAATCAGCAAGGTCCAGACTTTGGAAGCCAATATCGTTCAATTATCTTTTTTTATGACGACGAACAAAAAGCTGATGCGGAAAACTCAAGAGCTAAACTCAACGCAAGTGGAAAATGGGGTGATCCCATCGTGACACTAATTCTTCCTGCAACAACTTTTTGGGTTGCAGAGGAATACCACCAAAAGTATTTCACTAAAAGGGGAATAATCCCCACGTGTCATGTTTAAGCTTAAATAGCACCCATACATCACATCAAATCTTTGTAAGATTATAAAAAACCATACATATACTATGTGGTTTTTATTTAAAGAAATAATTTTCTATTTCTTATCTGCAAATTCTTTACCTGGCCAACGATAGAATAGAACAGGAATAAAANNAGCGTGAGTACCATCGCAAAAGTAAGCCCGAACATAATAGTAAAAGCGAGCGGGCCCCATAGTGCCGACGCTCCGGTAAGTGGAATCATCCCGATGACTGTCGTAATTGTAGTGAGGAAGATAGGTCGAAGTCTGATTGCTGATGCTTCAATAACAACGTCACGCAATGGCATTGTATGCTCCTTACGAAGGAGATGAAGCACGGAATCAAGGAGAATAATTGCATGGTTAATAATGACACCCGCAAGGGCAATTACTCCGAGCATTGATGAGAAAGATAACGCTTGTCGGGAAATTGCCAATCCAATAAGTACTCCAATAAATGAAAGTGGAATAATGAGGATAAGATAGAGTGTAAATCGGAACGAATTAAATTCGAGCACAAGAATAGCAAGTGCGAGCAATGTCCCCGCAAGGAGTGCGAGACCCATTTCGCTGAATGTCTTATTTACATCGGCATTTTCTCCACCGAAATCAATTATCACCGTTTTTGGTAACTGAAGGGAGTCGATTTTTTTCTTAAACGCATTCGTTACCTCAAGTGCAGTGACACCTGTCTTGATCTTTGATGACACACCTGCAACACGTTTTTGTCCTTCATGACTAATAACGGCGCGACTCTGTTCAATGTGTACCGAAATCAATGAACCCATGAGTACAATCCCTCCTGGAGTCGCAATAGGAATCTGCTTAATTGAATCAATTGTTGTTTTCGTCGTATCCTCCGGATTAACATACGCACTATTTAAATCGAGTTTCACTAATATATCAATATCTTTTTCCTGCTTTGCGATTGTTGTCGCGATGACACCTGAAACTGCGGTGCGAAGAATCTGCGCAACACGCTGTGCAGAAAGCCCAAATTGAGCCGCCTTTGTTCTATCGATTGCAATACTAAATTGAGTCCCGTCATCATGGAGCGTCGTAGTAACATCAAGTGTACCAGGAATTTCCTTCAGTAACTTTTCTGCCCTCGTCGTTGCAATAGTGAGATCATTTAAGTTATCACCGAGAAATTTAATGGAAACAGGATCTCCTGATGGAGGACCATTTTTCCCTTGTGCAACTTTTATGTCCGCACTATTAATTGAGGAGAGTTTACTACGAAGATCATCAACAATCTCTGTCGATGTTTTAGTACGATTTTTTTTGAGTAAAACGGTGATGTTTGCAACTTTGGTATTATTTCCACCCCCCGTCTGATTAAATGATGACCTCGCACCTACAGTTGTGACAAATGATTCAACATATGGGTATGCGTAAAGAAACTCCTCAGTCTCACGCGTGGATAAATCAGTAACGACGAGTGGTGTTCCCTGGGGTTTTTCAATTTCAATATATATAAAATCCTGATTATCCTGTGGAAAAAATGATACTTTAACAATACCGAGAATAGGTAAGCTCAGTGAAAACACAAAACCAAGGATCATCAAAAGAAAAAATCTATTTTGTACTTTCCTGCTATCAAGGATCCGTCCAAGGAATTTCTTATACCAGTCTCGAATCCGTATTGAATACTCCTCCTGCGCATCCTCAAATGCATTTTTGTGTTCCTTGGTAATAAGTATCGCAAGAAGTGGTACCATGCCCAACGCTACCGCAAGAGAGGCAATTAAAACGAATATGAGCGTAAAGGGAATTGAAGCAATAAATTTACCCACAATACCCGAAAGAAAGAACAGTGGAGCAAAAAAAGCTACCGTTGCCATCGTTCCTGCAATAAGTGGCCACGCATATTCTTTGATTGATGCAACTGCTGCATCGTCGGCATTTCCATAACGTTTCAAGCGTGTATGGATTGCTTCTGTAATAACGATTCCTGAATCAACGAGGATTCCAATGGCAAGAATAAGAGAAAATAATGACAAAAAATTTATTGTGTTGCCAGAGGCATAAAGTCCAATGAATGCGATAACAAAGGAGAGGGGAATTGAGAGTGCGGCAACAAATGATTCACGCCATCCAATGGTGAGAAATAGCATGAGCATGACCAAAGCAACCGTCTCAAGTCCTACGCGAGTAAGCTCCTTTAAATCCTTTTGGACAAGTGCACCGCGATCAAATGAAACAACGATATCAGCACCAGTGAGTAACGTACCTTTTAATTCTTCAATACGATTCTTTACCTGATCAGTAATAACCGTCACATCGCCTCCTGATTTTTTGTATACGTAGAGCGTCATCGCCTGCATCGACGGAGCACCACCAACTGATTGACGCGAGAAGGTATGTGGTATTTCAAGACCATCAGAAATGAACGCAATATCACGTAAATATACCGGGACATTTCCTTGTGTACTAATGACAATATCTGAAAGCTGTCCCGCATCATCGATAGAACCTGCAAATTTTATCGGATAATCAATATTTGCAACAGTAATACTTCCTATAGGAAATGATGCATTCGCTCCGGCAAGTGCACTCACAACTTGTTCTATACTAATTGAATATTTTTCAAGCATGAGCTTTTTAAGCACGATCTGTATTTCATGCTTACGTGTTCCTGATATTTCTACTCTTGATACACCATGAATTTTTTTAATTTCGTTTTTAAGATCATCACCAAGCTGCGTGAGTTGTTTTTCCTGCGCATCTGATGAAACAGATACAATGAGTACCGGCTGATCGGAAAAATTTACGCGAGTGACCGATGGTGCAGATGCATCACTTGGAAATGAAACTTTCGCTCTATCGACTGCATCCTTAAGATCTTGTATTGATTTATCAATATTTGCACTTGCAACGAATTGTGCAGAAACCGTCGAGACACCCTCACGAGATGACGACGTAATTTTATCGATATTTTCGATATTCACGATCTCACTTTCAAGTTTGTTGGTGATAAGTTTCTCAGTATCCTCTGCACTCGCACCACGCAGGGTTGTGGTCACAATGCCAATTGGAACGACGACTTCGGGGGATGACTCTTTTGGTATGACACTAAGAGAATAAATCCCACCAACTACGAGTGCCCCCATAAGCATGTACGTAAATGCGCGTTTCTTTAAGAAAAATATCCAGAATGAGTGCATAACTATTTTGTAGGGGTTACGAACATTCCGTCCTGCAAGCCTCGTGCATCGGTAATAATCTTCATATCTGACGTAAGACCCTGACTGATTACAACCTGGTCTCCAAGTAGCGCACCCATCACGACTTCATGTGCAATGAGCGTACTTGATGCTGAGATCGTAAACACGATCGCACCACTTGGAGTGATTTTTAATGCAGAAAGAGGAATTTTTATTGAGTCAAATTTTGTTACCGTTTTCTGTGAGCGCATAGTAGAAACAAAAACAGACTGACCATTAGTAAGAGATGCGGAGTTGTTTGTTATACCTATCCTCACCTCAATTTTTCGTGTTTTTGGATCAAGTGCAGGCGAAATGCGCGTAATAATTCCCGATGCACCCTCTCCTATTGACACATTATTTCCAATAGTAAGTTCCCTCGCATCATCTTCGGTGACGTATGCAACAACTTCAAGTGCACCATTATTCGCTATCACTGCAAGTTCAGTAAAGGGTGCAACGAAGTCGCCAGTATTTACTGAGAGGGAATTGATCGTTCCTGAAATAGGGCTTCGTACAATTGTTTTCTCTAGTCGCGCTTGTGCACCGCGAAGATTTCCCAGTGCTGATTTAACCTGAGCATCAGCGGAACTTCCAGTATCAATGGCAATTCCGGATGAATTTTTTTCAGCAACTTTATTTGTTGCAAGTGTTGCACTAAGGGTATTGCGCGAATTGGTAATTGCGGAAAGTATTCCATTCACACTTGCTCGAGCATTGCTGGTATTTGCTTTATAAATATCAATAGACGCCTGTGATGCATTTCCATCTGCGATTGCATGATTTAATCCGAGCGAGAGGTCGTCGAGATAATTTTTTACAATATTTGCTTCATTTTCAATGATGGTAAGTTCTAAAAGCAAATCGCTATCTATTGTTAATTTGCTATTTTTTATTTCACGCGAACGAAGCATTTCCTCTATACTTACGCGCTGATTTTCAAGCTCAATAATAAGTTTTGCGTCCGCAATGGTGACAAGGAGCTTTGCCTCACGCGTAAGAGGATTCCTCCATGCGATGTCTGTTTTTGTACGAATAACATCATCAAGTCCTGTGTATGTCGAGGAAAGTATATTTAGTGCTTGAGTTTTCACTTCGGTAAGTGAATTATTCGATGAACCCTGATTAATGATGGCAATATCTTTACCAATAGAGGCAATACTCTTTCCTGCAGTTGCCCCCTCGTATGCGCCCTCAGCTTGAAGTACTTGTGCGCGCTCAGAAGAATTCTCAAATTCAGCGATGACGGTACCCGCACCAACATAATCTCCGAGTCGTTTATATACATCAACAATCTTCCCAGATGATTCTGCACGAATCGTCGCCTCACTGCGCGAGGTCACCGTACCAAGGAGTTGCAGTGGGATAGCATTCTGTGAGAGCGCACTAACACTTGCGACATTTACGATATGACCAGCATCCTTACTGATGATGGTATTATTATTTTTATGAGTTGTCAGATTGATAAAAATTCCAAACACAAGAATAAACGCAAGGATGATTCCGACGCGCTTTAATTTTGAAAATCCCCAAAATTTATTTGCAATATTCTTAGTGAATCTACTAACC
>DIZR01000004.1:6690-8700 GCA_002429425.1 Patescibacteria group bacterium UBA6023 | reverse complement strand
TTGCGCAGGATAATACCCAAATACAATACCAATACCAGTAGAAACACCGAATGCGAGCACGACGGAGTAGAGCGATACGGAAGTTTGAATAAGCCCAAGTGATGAGAATACGTATGCAATAATCCATCCGAGTATCACACCGCCAAGTCCACCTGCAAAGGTGAGCGCCACAGCTTCAGCAAGAAATTGTCTGCTAATATCTTTTTGCTTTGCACCTATCGCCTTACGCAGACCAATCTCCCGCGTACGCTCCGTCACCGTCGTAAGCATCATATTCATAATACCGATACCACCGACAACAAGAGAGATTCCCGCAATCGCACCAAGAAGAAGAGTGAATGTCTGCGTTACACTCGATGCCGTCGCGATAATGTCCGCCTGGTTCAGCACATTAAAATCTGCCAATTGGGGATCCATGATGCGATGACGTGCAAGTAACAGCGTTGTGATCTCCGCTTGTAGCGCGGGCATTGATGCCGCATCGGGTGCCTGCACACTAATACTTGTCACATAAGTATCCCCCGCAAGGAAACGCTGTGCACTGGTGAGTGGAATAAAGATCATATCATCCTGACTTCCAAATCCTGATCCCCCCTTCGCCTTGGTAATGCCAATGATCTTGAACTCCATCCCTTTGATGCGAATTGTCTGCCCAATGACATCGGTCGCACCAACTCCAAAAAGGTCGTCTCGTGCGGTTGGTCCAAGCACAGCAACTTTTGAGAGACTGCGTAAGTGCTGATCAGTAATAAACATGCCCTCATCAATTTCAATACTGCGCACAGTGGTATATGGAGGAACTGTTCCAGTAATAGAGGTATTTGTATTCTTACCCTTACTCGTTACTTGATATCGTCCAGATATTTCCGGCGCAACAGCTTTTGCATCAGTAATCTCTTTTATGATCGCATCTGCATCAGCTTGTGTAAGCGTGCGCGCAGAACCTCGCCCTGAATTCACTTGCACACCGGGAGTACGCTGCACGCCAGGGCTTACGATAAGCAAATTCGACCCGATTGATTGAATACGTGCCTCAATAGAACCTTGTGCACCTTGACCGATGGAAATCATCGCGATGACAGAGCTAATGCCAATGACAATACCAAGCACTGTAAGCCCTGAACGCGCCTTGTTCGCCGAAAGTGCGATATATGTTTCTTCCAATATGTCTCGATATCTCATATGAGCATTGATTAAAGTTTGTGATGAGTTATCTTACGATCTTCAACGAGAATACCGTCACGAATAAAAATTATACGATCAGCATGCTCCGCTACCTCCTGCTCGTGCGTAATGATAACAATGGTGCGTTTTTCTTCCCTATTCAAACGCTGAAATGTGGCAAGGACAATCTCTCCAGTCGCAGTATCAAGATTCCCCGTCGGCTCATCAGCAAGAATCAGCGTAGGATCGTTGACAAGTGCACGTGCAATGGCGACACGCTGCACTTGTCCACCGGAAAGCTGATTACTCCGATGTTCAAAATGTGAATCATCAAGACCCGCAGCGTGAAGTGCACTAATCGCACGTTTCTTGCGTTCGTCCACATCGATACCCGCATACACAAGCGGGAGTATGACATTGCGCAACACCGTTGTACGTGAAAGTAAATTAAATGATTGGAATACAAACCCAATATGTCGACGACGAATGTCTGCAAGCTCATCGTCGGAAAGCTGTGAAACATCTCTCCCGTCAAGAATATATGTTCCCGATGTCGGCGTGTCGAGCGCACCAAGAATATGCATCAACGTTGACTTCCCCGAACCTGAAGGTCCCATAATCGCGACAAATTCACCATCATGTATCGTAAAAGTGATATCCTTCAATGCTGCAAAGGATATATCTCCCGTGTGATAAGTCTTCGAGATATGCTTAATCTCAATCATATACTTAGTTGTGGGGAATACGAATTCCGCCGCCACCTCTCCCAAAGAGACTTGGGGCTGTTGCAGTGGTTGCGGTTGTCGAAGTAATAGTTCTTGTAATGACCTGCTCTCCCTCAATAAG
>DIZR01000004.1:0-6533 GCA_002429425.1 Patescibacteria group bacterium UBA6023 | reverse complement strand
GACCTGCTCTCCCTCAATAAGTCCGGAAGTTACTTCCGTTACCGTATCATTGGTGAGCCCGACTTCAATATTTTTCTCACGTGGTGCGGTGGCTGAGGTGATACCTTGGACCATTGATGTTACTGTTGCAACTACTGGAGCATCAAGTATCTGGACGTACTGCGCACCACCGCGAGACTTGACTGCCGATGATGGAATTGCAAGTACGTTTGCTTTCATGTTTGTAATTATTGCAGCAGAAACGCTCATGCCTGACTTTATACGCTCATCCTGCGTATCGAATGAAAGCTTTACGGTGTAACTTACCACGCCCTGACTCACCGTACCGATGGTGTCAATCTGTACCACTTTCGCAGCAATAATAAGTCCATCGATCGCATCAAAAGTCAGACTTGCTTTCTGCCCAACTTTGACCTTCGCTGCATCAACCTCATTGAGTGATATTTCTGCAACTTTTTGTTTTGTCATAAGTGTCGCAATCACCGTCGCAGTAGAAACAGGATCACCTTTCTTCGAATTGAGTTTTGCAATCGTTCCTCCGAATGGAGCATAAACATAATAATCAGCAAGTTTCTCTTTTGCATCAAGAAGTGCATTTTCTCGTTGCGTTACCACAAGACGTAATGATTCGATGTCGAGCGCATCTGCACCGACTTTTAATTTTGTAAGTGACTCTGTATTTTCTCTGATAGTTCTATCAGCATCAACAAGCGCATTCTTACTTGAAGTGATCGAATCAGTAACGGACAATAAGTCAACAAGATGTCCATTTGTTTGTGACGTATATGAATTTAGCGTGGTGAGGTGCGTATCAGCAAGTGCAGCATAATGAAGATTGCGTTCAGTGAGTTTATCTTTGTAAAACTGGATAAGGTTTGTTGCGCTCTTCACTGCTTCTGCAACACTACGTGTCGTCACATATGTTTGACTAATCAAATCCTCAACCGTACTTGTGCCGGAAAGACGGCTTGTTGCTTTGTAGGTTCCAAAATTTACATCGTATGCGTTACGTGCAATTTGATATTTATCGTATGCATCTTTATTGTATAATTCTGCTTTATTAAAATCATACAATCGGGAAACACGCGTATAGTAGTCAATATTCTGCGTCGTACTATCCAATCCTGTTGCATTGCCAAATAAGATATCCGAAAGACTTGCCATCACGTTAGGGAGATCGAGAAAAGTATTTGAGACACTATTAAACCCCGTATCGTATGATTTAAGTAAATTTGCTTCTGCTGCAATTTTTGATTCCTGTCCCCGGGCAAGCGTGTTTTCCGATTGAATAGTAGAAAGAACATCTGCGGGCTTCTCGAGTTTCAGGAGTGAAAGTTTTGCACTTTCAAGATTCACTTCTGCGTCACGTACAGCCTTTTCCGCATCACGTGTATCAAGTTGTGCAATGAGCGCCCCAACCTTTACTTCTTGTCCCTCATCAACACCAAGATACATAATATCTCCTAATGCTTTTGGCTTTAAATCAATCTGATTTACCGTTGACACCTGACCGCTACCAGTGAGTGAGGCAATGATGGTTTGTTTCTGGGCAACACCAAGAATATAACGTGTTTCACCGGCAGTTGAGTTCAGCGCGACATATTCCTTGTACCCACCATAACAGACGGCAAGAAGCAAAAATATGCTAATGAATTTATGTGTGATGATATACGTTTTTGTTCGTGCGAGCATATGCAATAATGAATTAAATGAACAGGTTAATTTTTTATGACTGCTTGCATCGTACTTGTTGAGGAGGTTGACACATTCATCACTGAACCAGATCCAAATACATCGGGAGGAAGAATACGAATAAACTTCGCAATTATTTCGGCATTACTATTTGGCTCTCCAATTACCACGACAAATTCACCAAGATTGAGATCTGCCAAAACTACCTTGTCACGAAATCTGCGAATTTCTGTTTCAGAATCAAGACGAATCACCTTTTCGAGGCCATCCTTCCCTTCGATCACCAGGGAGGAAGGTTCAATTTTAAGAATTTTTCCTATGTTCCCGTGTGCTTCCGAAAATCTCCCCGTTGACATACGACCGAGACCCGATCGATCATGTTCATTATGTCCAAAGGTTTTATAATATCCCTCACCAAATTTATATGAAGCTGCTGCCTTGTGAAAACCGACAAATACTCCTACTTGAAAGGTGACGAGTAAAATAAAAAGAATACCGAGCCAACGAAGCACCTTAATATATTTCTTTGATTCCAAGACCTCTTTTACTTTTGATATTATTGTTGTCATATTAAAAAATTATGCAAGATGTAGATGGGTAAAGGCAATGTCAATATTTTTTGCCACTGTACGAAGCATGCTAAGACAAAAAAGTACAGAGAGAATAAGGATACTCACACCAAACAGCGGGAGTGATTCCAAGAGCGTCAGTCCGAATTCCTTCCAATAGAGCACGAGCGCGTCTGCGTCAGAAAAGAGAAGAGAAAAATAATTGGTAAATCCACTCCCGGCAAGCTCGGTAATTGTATAATTGTATGCAAAAAACATCAGTGATAGAGCACCAATTAATCCGAGCCCGGAAAGCAAAACGCGAATGCGCGCACCTCGAACCTGGACATCGTTAATACGTGAAAGCACCTTCACATAAAGCTCCGTTGAGGGCACTGCGGTAATCATGCTTTGCTGAAATTGCTCGTGTGCTGTTTTCATATGTCTTATACGTTATCTATTACCAGTTTGGTGCATCTTCATTTGGAATCAATTTTCGTAGCGCAAACAATGCCCTGCGATGCTGGCTTTTTGCAGTATCCAACGGCACACCAAGAATTCTACCAATATCGATAAATGGAAGCTCTTCGTAATAATGCAGGTGCAGTACTGCGCGATGTTGCGGGGAGAGTTTTTGGAGATATCGCTCAAGCGCACGAGCACTTTCGACACGTGCAAACAATTCATCAGAAAGTGGCTCGGTATCTTCGAGTGTGTCCGCAATACTATTTCCTTCATCGCGATCAAAAAAAGAAAATGGCATGAATCTTCGTTTACGAATATGATCAATCGCCGCATTGTGTGCAATGCGGAAAAGCCATGATGAAAATTTTTCTCCCTGTTTATATTTCGCAATATTCTTCCAGAATTTTAAAAATGTTTCCTGAGTAATATCCTCTGTCTCATCGGCATTTCCGGAAAATTGCAATGCGTATCGATAAATTGGCGTGAGGTATCGTTGAATGAGCATTTCAAGCGCA
The DNA here is from genome assembly GCA_002429425.1 of Patescibacteria group bacterium UBA6023. Classification (GTDB taxonomy): domain Bacteria; phylum Patescibacteriota; class Minisyncoccia; order Phycocordibacterales; family UBA6899; genus MHLP01. The sequence continues at coordinate 3,313 of DIZR01000004.1, read as the reverse complement.
CGAGCATCTCCCTGTATATAGAGCGCGATAAGTTCCTCATCTTTTTTCTCCTCGATGGTTGGCATTGCACTAGTATGAGTGGAAACACTCATCACGTCCACACTATAAAAAACGTTAGTTCCGTCTACGATGTGCGATACCGAGTACTACCGTCGCAAAGATAAGCATGTACATGATAAGACTGAGCATGCAAGTAGGTACGCCAAATGTATATGTGACAAATTTATTCTGCAACAATGCAGGCAACTGAATCGCTGAAAAGTAACCGGAAAAAATAATACCCACAAAAGAAACACCTGCGATAGCAAGCATTCCTTTGTATGAATTGATACGTTTCTTGATCATGAGGATCGATAAGACAGTCAACATGGAATACATGATGAAGCCATACGCACAAACAGGCCAACCGAGGAAATATGGGCACGACTCTCGTACGGTGCAAGTGCCACTAAAAAGTTTTACCGCACTTAAATATCCGGCAAACAAAAAACCTGAGATCGAGAATCCCGTAATGAGTTTTATTGAAAGTGGCATACGTTCGTCCATAGATTTTGAAGATTATTTTTTTCTCTAAACCAAAACCTATGAATTTGGATACAATTCGAGCGATCAAATTGTAGACCCCTACTGCGCGGGAGTAAACGAATAAAGTGACAAAGGAATGCGCCGAATTCGTAGGTTATAGTTATAATACTCCTATTTCTTTTTACTTGCAGCCTTAATAAATGCGTCAAAAAGTGGGTGTGAGGTAAGTGGACGGGCAGTAAACTCAGGATGTGCTTGTGTACCCAAGAAGAACGGATGCTTTGACTTCGGAAGCTCGGCAATTTCCATCAATTTCTCGTCGGGAGAAATCCCTGAAAATACAAGACCCGCCTTTTCGAGTGATGCGACATACTCAGGATTCACCTCATAGCGATGGCGATGACGCTCATGCACCATTTCCGCCTTATAGGCAGCACGCGCAACCGTGCCCTCCTTAAGATACGCAGGATATGCGCCAAGTCGCATTGAACCACCAATATCCCCTTCTACGAGTTTTTGTTTTTGTCCGGGCATAATATCAATAACACGATACTTTGCCTTCGGGTCGATCTCTGCAGTTGTCGCGCCTTTCAGTCCGAGCATGTTGCGTGCATATTCAACGACCATAAGTTGCATACCGTAACACAATCCGAGGTACGGTATCTTGTGTGTACGTACATATTCTATGACACGAAGCTTCCCCTCAATACCACGTTCACCAAATCCTCCCGGTACAATAATTCCATCATATGCATCAAGCTTTTTTACATTCGCACGACCACCCTCAAATTCATCCGCAGAAAGCCAATCAATGATAGGTTTCTTTCCTGCATGATACGCGGCATACTTCAATGCCTCAATAACCGAGAGATACGAGTCTGCAAGGATAAAATCTCCTGATGAAAAATATTTTCCAACAATACCGATACGCACTTCACTTTTTGTGTTCTGTACCTTTTTTACAAATCCTTTCCACGGCGCAAGATCAACAGGCTTTTTTGCTTTTAATTTGAGCAACTTCATCACTATTGTAGCAAGATTGTCGGCTTCAAAATTGAGTGGAACGTCATAAATACTATCAACATCGGGCGCAGAAATAACTTGCTCAATGCGCACTCCTGATGAAGACGCGATTTTCTCTTTACGTTTCGCATCAATCGCCACCTCTCCACGCGCGATGATAATGTCGGGTTGCACACCATATGAGTTCATTGTGCGCACGGCATATTGTGTCGGCTTTGTCTTCATTTCACCAAGTTTTCCGGGTACAGGAAGGTATGAGACAAGTACAAAGAGCACGTCATCGGGGTTTGCGATCTTGAGTGAACGTGCTGCCTCGATGAACATCACACTCTGATACTCGCCAAGTGTTCCACCAACCTCAACAATGGTAATATCCGACTTGTCCTTTGTACCTGCGGCGACGATACGACGAATGACTTCCTCGGGGATATGCGGGACGGGCTCAACACATTTACCACCATACCCAAGCGCACGTTCACGGTCGATGACACTTTTGTATACTGCACCACCAGTCATGTAATTCTCAGAATTTAAATCTCGTCCAAGAAAACGCTCATAACTTCCCATGTCTTGGTCGGTTTCCAGTCCTGATTTGAGCACGAACACTTCACCATGTTCTGTGGGATTCATTGTACCTGCATCAACATTGAGATATGGGTCAATCTTTATCGGGGAAATCTTAAATCCACGTGACTGTAGCAAAAGTGCGATTGATGAAGTCGCGATACCTTTTCCAACTCCACTCATCACCCCACCTACTACAAAAATATATTTATGTGATTTGGACATAATATGATGATAAAAATAAATGAATATGACTTATACCTTAAGATATCTTCGCACTGCAAGAAACGCCGACAAACCACCGAGGAATACTCCACCGAGGAATAGTACAAAAAATATTTGATTCAGGTTTGAAATATAATAGGAGAACAGATCTATCCCCCCATAAAAATTTTCCGTTGCACCCTTAAGCCAGAGTGTCGTCGGATAGAAAAGTGAAGTTGCAATTATCGCCGCGACAATACCATACATCATTCCTTCTACGATAAATGGTCCGCGCACAAATGAATTGTTTGCACCAACAAGACGCATAATTGCCATTTCTTCACGAGAAACATAAATGGCAAGACGAATGGTATTAAAGGTAATCATGATCGCAATAAAAATAAGCACCAAAAGTACGGCGTATGAAACACGTTCGACCCCTTTTGTGATCGCAGTAAGCTTGTCAATGACGACTTTATTCTTGCTGTAATTGACATTGTAGATGAGATTCGCCCCAGGGCCCGCTGCTTCTTGTTCACTCTTGATGTGCTGTGCGATTGCCTCATATTGAGAGGTGTCCTTTGCTTTGACGTTCAAGATTGCACCGAGTGGATTATCAACAAGTTCATCAAGTGCCTGAGTCATCAAAAAATCATTGTTGTGGCGAGCCTTAAAATTTTCAATCGCTTTCTCACGTGAAATATATTCGACAGACTTTACTTCAGGAATTTCCTCTAGCGAACGCTTCATGATGAAGATATCCGATTCTTGCGCATCGGGATTGAAATATATGTTTACGTCAACCTTATTTTTAATTTCCTGAATTGCAGAACTGAGAAAAACCGACGCGAGAATCGTGGTACCAACAACAAACAACGCGATTGTCATCACAAAAATAGCAGATAACGAAACGATGGCGTTCCTCCAAAAATTGATGAAGCCGGCTTTCACTATCCGGCGAGTACTTGTGAACATTCCCATGACCCTATTTTCGCAC
>DIZR01000001.1:2269-2960 GCA_002429425.1 Patescibacteria group bacterium UBA6023 | reverse complement strand
TTATCATCATCTTATTGATAAGTGGAATTAAAAAAGCAGCAGTCTTTCCTTCTCCAGTATTTGCGATACCAATAACATCACGACCCTTAAGTATCTCCGGAATCGATTGATCCTGAATTGCCGTTGGAATAGTGTAACCTTTTTTTGTTATATTTTCCTTTAGTTTCTCTTCTATATTCAAATTTATAAATTGATGTGTTGGAACATAAACTTTTTCTTCCGCAACAACAACCGCACGATTTACAAATCGTGTGACATCAATATTTTCTCCAGGATTCTTGTTCCGTGAACTGCCACGAGAAAATCCACGATTACTACTCGCAGTACTACTTCCTCCGCTGCGACCACGTGAGAAACCTCCGCTGCGACTTCCACTTGCACCTCCACTTCCGTACGAGCTTCCGCGTGATGCAGGAGCACGAAATGACGACGAGGAAGGTGTCGACGGAGAGTACGATCGTGGTGCCGACGGTGTGGGTGTCACACCAGAGCCACGCTCCATACTTCCGATAAAGTTATTTTTTTTCATTCTTTTACGTGGCGGTTCGTATCGTCCACCTCCACCGATGCCACCAAGGACAACAGCTCTGCGCGTCGCATTGTAGGGACGCTGATTTTTATCTTGCATATTTTTATATTATTTTATTGAGACACCATTCGTGTCACAACGATTGATAGACTTCCTTAAGCC
>DIZR01000001.1:413-2199 GCA_002429425.1 Patescibacteria group bacterium UBA6023 | reverse complement strand
CCTTAAGCCATCACATGATGACTTATACACCTTTTGTGGTTTTATTCACCAATAGGTTCATAAAACTTTCAAAAGGTTTGTTGTGGGGCTACCAGTATTTCTGGATATTAATATGCCACACTGTACCCCATCACCAAATTTGTAGTGAATCTCTCAATTTCGACCTCGAGAGATGAGTTTTATGATTGGTTTATACTAACATTTCAATATGCGTCTGTCAATCACAGGAATATAAAAACCCCACAAATGTGGGGTTTTATTGCTTAAAAAATTAATTTTTCTTTTTATTCTTATTGCGTTCTGCTTCGGTGAGATGCTGCTTACGCAAACGTACACTTTTCGGAGTAATTTCAAGATATTCATCTTCCATCATCGTTTCGAGTCCATTTTCAATACCAATCGTATGCGGTGGAATAAGATTAAGTGCATCGTCAGTACCTGATGCACGCATGTTGGTCAATTGCTTCCCTTTCGTTGGGTTTACCGGCATTTCTTCACCCTTGACGGTATTGCCAATAACCATACCCTCATACACCTCTGTTGTTGGTCCGATATAGAGGACTCCACGTTCTTGAAGATTTGCGAGTGAGTATCCAAGTGCCTTTCCTGCAATCATTGACACCATGGAGCCTTGTGCACGGCGGACAATAGAACCGGCATATGGCTTAAATCCGACCACACGACTCGCCATGATTCCCTCTCCTTTCGTGTCCACAACAAACTGATTGCGATAACCTAAAAGTCCACGTGTTGGACCCTCAAATATCATACGAATCATATTGTGTGTTTGTGACATGTTCGACATTACTGCACCACGTTCACCAAGCTTCTGAATGACGACACCCTGAGATTCTGATGGTACGTCAATCGTCACTTCTTCAAATGGCTCACATTTTACCCCATCAACCTCTTTCACAATAACCTGAGGCTGTGAAACTTGAATTTCAAATCCCTCGCGGCGCATATTCTCAAGAAGAATAGCAACATGGAGCTCTCCGCGCCCTGAAACCTTGAACGTATCTCCTGATGAACTCGCAAAATCCACCTTGAGTCCAACGTTGATCTCGAGTTCTTTCTCAAGACGTTCACGAATCTGACGTGAGGTAACAAATTTTCCTTCGCGACCGGCAAAGGGAGAATTATTTACGAGGAAATTCAATTCAATCGTTGGTTCATCAACAGTAATTGCGGGAAGTAATTCAACATTCACATCGTGCGCAATTGTCTCTCCAATATAAATCTCAGGAATTCCTGCAATAATACCAATATCCCCGGCAACAATTTCATTTGTTTCTTCACGACCGATACCCTTAAAGGTGAAAAGTTTCGTCACTTTACCCTTGTATGGTTCCTTTCCTTCGTGCAACACAACAACATTATCTCCCACTTTTATTGTTCCTTCGGTGATACGTGCGATACCCAGGCGACCGAGGTAATTGTCATATGCAAGATTGAACGGTTGTGCACGCAAGGGCTTTTCACTCGCTCCTGCGGTTGATGCGACAGGAACATGCTCGAGAATAAGATCAAGTAATGGAGAAAGGTCTGTCGATTCATCGGCAAGCTTTCGTTTTGCAATACCTAATCGGCCGATAGCATACACCACAGGGAAACTCAACTGCTCATCAGTTGCACCAAGGTCCATGAAAAGTTCAAATACCTTTTCTTCACACTCGTCAGGATTTGCTGCGGGTTTATCGATCTTGTTGATGACAACGATAGGCTTCAATCCCAACTCAAGTGACTTTTTCAAGACGAAACGTGTCTGTGGCATTGGGCCTTCTTG
>DIZR01000001.1:0-366 GCA_002429425.1 Patescibacteria group bacterium UBA6023 | reverse complement strand
TCTGTGGCATTGGGCCTTCTTGTGCATCCACGATGAGCAACACGCAGTCAATCGAACGTAGCACGCGCTCAACTTCGGAGCCGAAGTCGGCATGGCCTGGAGTATCAACAATATTAATCTTTGTACCCTTGTAAAATGCGGAAGTATTTTTTGAATAGATAGTGATACCGCGCTCAAGCTCGAGTGCGTTTGAGTCCATACTCTCTCCTTCTGCGAACATTCCTGTTTGGCGCATCAAAGAGTCGGTCAAGGTTGTCTTGCCGTGGTCAACGTGTGCGATGATTGCGATATTCCGGATCTCCATATGATAAAAGCTAAAAATATAAAAAATTAGGTCAAAATTAAACGCCCGCACAGCGAGCGTTC
>DIZR01000008.1:6371-6834 GCA_002429425.1 Patescibacteria group bacterium UBA6023 | reverse complement strand
GTCTGGGAAGTTTGCATTTCCTCAGGTAGGATGGAGTCATGAGGATTACCCAGTGCAAGCGCTACACATATGATCACCCTACTGAGTCTGAATATTGAATATGACATGCATTGCGATGCAGTGAAAGAGTTATTGCGGAAACATCAGCCGGATCTTTTTTGTTTTCAGGAGGTACCGGAATATTTAGCTAAAGATTTTGCACTTTTGCTTGGTTATGAATGGCGTTACGTAAACATGGCAAGGAGCATTCCTCATGCGCAAGATAAGGAGATAAATATAGGCATCATGATTGCATGGAATCCACGATTCGATGTTCTTGCCGAATCAATTGATGTTTATAGTGATGGTGATACGCGTTCTCCGGTTTGGACAAGAAAATATCCCAATGCAGCAAAAAGAATATTTCTGAGCGTAGAACTTCAAAATGGAAAGGATGTTTTCCGTGTAGGGACAACTCATTTTA
>DIZR01000008.1:3113-6165 GCA_002429425.1 Patescibacteria group bacterium UBA6023 | reverse complement strand
CAATTACATCGTATGGCACCACTTTTATTGGTGGTTGATAATATTTTTAGTACGAAAGAATACAACGTGGATCATGTCAATGTTGTGCGTGGCGTGAGTGATCACGTCGCTCTTTTTGCGCAGGTGTCAAAGAGTGTGTGCTAGTGTGAATATCCCCAAGTTTGCCCTTGCGTACTCCATACGAATTGCTAGACTTATGAACAGGAGCAGTCAGTTGTGACTACTCGACGGAAAGCCCTGTGGGGCCTTAATTACCGGCACATTATTGTGTCGGTTTAGGTTTTTCTGGGAGGAGTTATACACATGTTTTCCCCATTTGAAAACATAAATAACATACTGATTGGTACAATGCATGAAAGCGCTTATGTGCTCTGCTCTTCACTATGGAAAACGCACGAAAAATTGTGATACATATTCGTCATTCGAAACATACAAAAGACACGCATGCGCACAAAAAAGTTCGTGCACATCATCATACACATGAACACGATGATATTCGTAAAGAAAGCCAACTTCTAAGTTTCCTAACTAATGCCCCAGTGAAGAAGGTGGGCGTAATTTCTCCCGTCGCAACAAATGTTACTCCATCTGCATATGCAGAGCCCATCGTTCCTGCGCGACTCGTAGTTCCGAAGAAGCCAGTAGTGGTGGAAGGGATTCCAATGAGTTCCTACTCAATTGCGTATTTTTGTATGGAAATGGGAATAGAAAATAGCATCCCGACATACTCGGGTGGGCTCGGCATCCTTGCGGGTGATATGCTTCGCAGTTGTGCTGATCTGAAGATTGATACCATTGGTGTAACCTTGCTTTATCGAGGAGGTTATTTCAAGCAACGATTCGATGAATCAGGTTGGCAAGTCGAAGAAGAGGAAAATTGGAATCCATATGAAAAGCTCATTCTTCTTCCAGGGGAGATACATGTGCAGATTGAGGGTCGCATGGTTCGTGTTCGTGCGTGGTTGTATAAAATCCACGGAGTAAGTGGAAACATGAATCCTGTCCTTTTTCTTGATACCGACATAGAGGGGAACACTGAAGAAGATCGTGTAATTACGCGAAAACTTTATTCTGGCGATCTGCGTCTGCGATTGATGCAAGAGATCATACTCGGAATAGGCGGTGTGCGCATGTTGGAAAAATTGGGTGCGACGAATATCCAGAAGTTTCATATGAACGAAGGGCATTCTGCGTTACTTACGCTCGAGATATATCGCCAGTGAGTATCATGCGATGATCCAACGGAGGAGGTTCGTCGCCGTGCGGTATTTACGACACATACACCAGTTGCGGCCGGACATGATCGTTTCAGTGAGGGGCTTGTGCGAAGTGTGCTGGGAGATGAATATATTCCATCAGCACTCACACACGTGGTATTTAAGGATGGAGAACTGAATATGACCCGACTCGGATTCACGTTTAGTCAGTATGTGAATGGAGTCGCAAAGCGTCACGGGGAAGTGACGCGTGAACTTTTTCCAGGATATCAAATTGAGTCTATTACAAATGGTGTGCATGCGGGTGAATGGGTGGCAGGCCCGCTTGCGCGATTGTATGATAATTATCTTCCGGGATGGCGTTCCGACCCGTACAGTCTTCGCTATGCGCTTTCCATACCACTTCCCGAGCTTGAATCTGCGCATCGTGAAGCAAAATTGCAACTTTTTGAATATATTGCACAAACGCAGAAAATTCAATTGAATCCTGAATTATTGACGATTGGTTTTGCGCGACGCGCGACTGCATACAAGAGAGCAAATTTGCTCTTTCGCGACAGAGAGCGACTAAAAAATATTGCTGAAAAATCGAACGGTATTCAAATAATTTATGCGGGTAAGGCGCATCATGATGACCGCGATGGAAAGTTACTAATGCAAGAGATTATTCGGAATATGAAAATTGATTCTTCAAAAATCACCTGCATTTATTTGCCGAATTATGANNCCACAAGAGGCATCGGGAACATCGGGGATGAAAGCCGCCCTGAATGGAATCCCTCAATTTTCCGTACTTGATGGATGGTGGCTTGAAGGTCATATCGAAAATGTAACCGGATGGTCAATCGGCCCTCATCCTGAAAAAGGTGCTTCAAATGATCCTGATAACGAGGACGCAAATGACTTATACACAAAACTTGAATACGTTATTATTCCACGATTTGAAGGAGATAAAAATACATGGGCAATGATGATGCGGAGTGCGATTGCGGTGAATGGTTCGTTTTTTAATACACACCGAATGCTGGAGCAGTACGTTCTTGGTGCCTACTTCAAGTAAAACTTCCTCAATTTACCGTATTTCTTTCTTGCTTCGCTCAGTTACACCCGATTTCTTGGGTTGTAATCAACCCGTTGAAATCGCAGTGTCCTAGATTTATTGTGGCCTCCTGCGCAGTAGAGTACTACAACTTAGTCGCAAGTCTCACTTGTGTCTCGCACTGCTTGTAAATTGAGGGAGTTTATCATTATTGGCATCCAAATCTGGAAGTTTGCTAAATACCATTTTCTTGTGTGAGAAAAAAATGGGTGTTAGTCTTTTGTGAGAGTTCATTTTATTAAAGTGGAGGTTGTTATGATTAAGAAAACGAACTTGGAAAAGGCGCTCGAAGAAAACGGGGAGTATCGTTACGTCATGGCAATAAAGGGAACTCCTGAGGAGATACAGTCGGTTCTCGATAGGATTTCTGCCCCGCTTTGTGCTCAATTATCTACTGAGGATATCGTAGCGCATGTACGTGCGGTATATGACGCAACAGCAGAAACATATGCGGATCATCCCGAGCATCAACATGTGATTGATGCACTCCTGGAATTTATAGAACTCCCTCATCTTCGTGACGGTGATAATATTATTGATCTTGGGTGTGGTCCGAGTGTGCGTGATACGTTCTTTTTGTCGTGTACAAACAAGGATATACGTTCCGCACTTATGGGACGCACGCAAGACGGCGTCAGTACGCGCGAACGCTTTGCTGTTCCGCGTATTGGATTTAATGTTCTTGCTGTTGATGGATCTTCTCGGGTCGTACAGTTTGCAACGTGGAAGTTGATGA
>DIZR01000008.1:0-2964 GCA_002429425.1 Patescibacteria group bacterium UBA6023 | reverse complement strand
AAGGATGAGTGGAGAAGTACGGGTATACATTTTTTTCGTTCGGGAGTTGCCCTTGCTGATATTCACGATGTTTCATCGACGATAGATGGAACATTTCATGGTGTATGGTCTTGCGCGTCACTCCTTACCCATACTCCTCGCGCGCTCGTCCACCGTGCACTTGTATCAATTGCTTCGATTCTCGAATCGAAAGGAGTACTTGGAGTCTGCTATCCTTCGCGCAACAAAGGGGACTATGATAACCTGCGATATTCGCGAACGGGACGAGTAAAATATTTTTCTCGACCGGAAGTGAGCGAGATTGTAAGTGAAGCCGAGGTGGCAGGTTTTCAGTTAATTTATGAATCTCGAGCAGATCTTGAACGAGATGGAAATATACAAAAAGATTTTTTTACCACACAGTTTTTTCAGAAGTATTAAATTCATCCCCCATATTTATAGGGGATTTTTTATTCTTTTGACAAGCTCTTTTTGGGGTGTTACAACCAAGGTAGTCGAAAGTTCTTTCATGATAATACAAGGAGATGGTGATGAGATCTATACTTAACGTACTATTGGTGGTATGTTCGTTTTTTTCCGCATCGTTCGGTATGGCAAGTGGCCTTGGCGATATTTTCCGACAGAGTGGTGGTGTCGTCGTTGATACAGAGCGAAACAAGAGTTCTACTGTTATCGATGCGGAACGCAGGAAAGATGCAATCGACGCAGACGCGCAGCGGCAAATAGCAAATCTCGACACGCTTATCGAAGAAAATAATCGACGCATCGACGAGGAATTTGAACCCCAATTGATGGATGCGCGGGTAAATCTTCGTGCGCTTGAACGTGAGCGTACCGAAGGCGTGATTTCTCGCGGTGAGTACATGAACGAAAAGCAATCGGCTGATAATCGTGCAAGCAATATGCGCAATTCAATCATGGGATTAAAACGGCAAAATTCCGAATATGCAAGGCGTGAGAAAGAGATCTTAATGGACGCCCGGAGGCAAAAGCAACAAGTGGATGCGGATACGCGTGGAAATGTTGACCAGCAAACAACGAGGCAAAACAGTAGTATTTTGGATGAGATAATAAGAAATCTTGGTCGCTGAGGAAGGTTTTTATAAAAACGTCGACATTACTCGACGTTTTTTATTTAAGATAATTAAGTAGCGTATTCCCTACGATACTAAGGCTTTCAGCGGAACATTTATCCGGAGTATCCTCCGTTGTGTTGTACCATGGTGCATAATCGTAATCGATAACGAGGAAGGAAGGAATACCTTTTTGTGCGAGCGGAAGGTGGTCATCACCAATTGTGTATTTGATATTGTTGTTGAATGCGTAGGGTGCGATCGTTTTTCCAATACGCCAAAAACGATCGACCGCACGCTTAGCGTTTGCAACAGAGATTTGCTCCTTCGCAATAGTGAGATCTTTATCGCAAACCATATCGAATATTATTGCTTGTACGGGAGGCTTATCAGGATAGAGCGATGAAAGTGTTTCTGCAAAATGTGTCGAGCCAATAGGAGACCAAGCCTCACTTCCTGCTCCGAGTGCATCAGCACCTTCCTCTCCATCAAAAAACACGAGATCGATTCCGAGTGTTCCAGTCGCAAAAGCAGTATTGATTGACGGCACTGCCTCAAGAAGAAGTGCAACCCCCGATGCGCCATTGTTGGCGCCAGGCATTAGTCCATTTGAGTTTGTCTTGTCACGGTAGGCTCGTGCGATGCTGTCGTAGTGCGTGCCAAGGATTATTCGTTCAGTAGCATTTGGATTAATACGACCGATGACGTTTGTAAAATGTGTTGCACCTGTATCCCATTCACTATTTATTATTGGAACATTGCTCTCCTCAAGTGTTTGCACAATATAATTTTTTAAACGTTCATGTCCGGGGGTTCCGATGGCACGTGATCCAAAATCAACAATAGTCTTGATGCGCGAAAGTGCATTGTCACCCCTAAATTGTTGCGCTGGTGATTGATCTCGTTCATCAATCACATCAATTAACGTTGAAACCAAATGTTCTACAGGCGCATAATTATCGGTGAGTATGGCGTAACGGGTAAATATGTTTGGATCAAGTGGCAATGTATGTGCGGAAAATTTGGACAGTAAGTTATCGTTTTCCTTGGGAAGTGTTGCACGTAGCGTATCGAGCGTTGTCGTTCCGTTGATACCTAGCAAAATGAAATTTTGTATTGACGGTGAGGTGGTGGAGTCAACGGCGAATACTACCATGTTGGGAAATACACTCTGCATGGTATGTATTTCCGAAAAAAGGAGCGAGTCGGAGGTGAGTTTTGTTGTGCCAATGATGTTCGCAATGAAGATGCCGTTTGGAGTAAGCTTTGCCCTTGCTTCCGTAAAGAATTCTCTTGTGGTGAAATGTGCCGGGATGGAATAAAGAGAATAATATACATCACTGAATATCATGTCATATGACTCTTTTGTATCATAAAGAAGGCGACGTCCATCTGTGACGTATGTGGTGATTTTTGGTGTTATAGGAAGGCGGAAGTATTTTTGTGCGATATGCTCGAGGCTTGGTTCGATCTCCGCGACGTCGATTTGCGCGAGAGGGATGTCCTGATGGAGCGCCTTCGGAATAGCGTATGCACCTCCACCGATTACGATTGCGCGTGAAAGTTTTGGAATAAAAAGCTTGTACAACTCATAGTACTTTGTGTAATTCGCAACGAGTGTATCATTTTCAAGATACATGATGCCGGATACGCTTCTATCCTGTAAAAAAAAACGCGCAGGTTTTCCCGCGTATTGATTATCGATAACTGAGAGACGCTCATAAACACCATCATGGACAAAGAGTGTGCTCGGTGGGAGTGTCTGTCGTGTATCGACAAAAGTATAAATAATGACCGTAAGAAAAATAATTAAAAAGAGAACAGATTCTTTTGATTTCTTTTTTCCCGTAACAAGGAATCCTATTCCCCCCATGAGTACGATGATGAGTGT
>DIZR01000079.1:14213-15327 GCA_002429425.1 Patescibacteria group bacterium UBA6023 | reverse complement strand
GTGATAAATTATATGATCAACGATGTGCAGATGAAGAATGATACCATTGAGATACGTGGTGTAGAAAATCTCCACGGTTCTGAGCGGGTTCGAGAATATATTGAGACATTGCCCAGAAGTTTTGGATTGAGGGCTGGCTGGAGAACTGAATACCTCAATTACATTTTTCAAAAAAAATAAACCGCCTACAACATAAAGCCGTTGGAGGCGGTTTTACTTTTAAATGCAATTCAGCAAGGGAATATCAAGATCACTTCTATTTGGTAATACATAGGAAAGTATTAGGTATATCTTACGAGGTTCAACCTCGTAAGAATCTCTTCATAATAATTTGGAGTGAAGTACAAAGCGCGAGTTTTGAAGAACTTTCATAATTTGGATGCAANNAGTGTTTTTGAGAGCGGTCCTATTCTTGAAACTACCACATATGGTTGTTTTTATCAAGGGGTTTAAAGTTTATCTATTCGTATAAAAATACTAATTTGGAATGAAGTACAAGGCGACAAGGGGGTGACCCTCGCGAGCCGTATGGGCTATATGGTGAGTGAGTTCACGACGTAGTCAACGAAGTAATTCGTCTAAATTAGGATTTTTGCTGGGTAAGAATTGTGACGGCTTTAGTGATGAGCGGAAGTATATCGTCATATATATTGAGGTCGACAATTTCCGCGACACGGAACCAGCGCGCGTCATCAAGCCCACCCTTCCCTTCCTCAAGTTCAAGTGGCTCAAATGAGGCTTCGCCCAAAAAATATAGCACATGTTTGCGCAATTTCCCTTTTTCAGGATGCGACGCAATGTATTCGTTTTCCCCTAATTTTTCCTTAATGACAATATTCGCATTAATTTCCTCCTTGATCTCACGTACCGTTCCTTCCTCGGGACTTTCGCCTTCTTCTATACGCCCCTTTGAAAGGGTCCAGTGTCCGAAAATATCGTGAACGAATGCAAAATATAGTTCATTGTTTGCATCACGCGCATACACCACCGCACCACCGAGTTGTTCGAGTGGGAGCGTCGATGGATCAATGAGTTGATTTTTTTTATCACGCGATTGCGTTGTCTCATCCTTCCCTGGTTCTCCGATTTCTTTATATACCGCACCCAAAACACC
>DIZR01000079.1:13262-14123 GCA_002429425.1 Patescibacteria group bacterium UBA6023 | reverse complement strand
CCACTATTTTCTCCGCCAAATGTTTTTGCAAGTTCAATCGCTTCGTTGATAGCAACTTTTGGTGGAACCTCATTACGATCACCAAACAAAAGCTCAAATAATCCAATACGGAGCACATTACGATCGACCACCGAGATGCGCTCGATAGGCCATGCCGGTGCTGCTTTCTCTATAATAAGATCAAGGTCAGGTTGTTTTGCCAATATATTCTGGAGGAGTCCAGCCATGAATGCCGCATCATTCAATCCTGGGGCAAATTCGAGAATATTGCGCGCAAGCACATCTTGAACACCCTCAACTTGATGGTTGTTAAAATCCCATTCAAATAGGGACTGCAAGACTATGCTTCTGGAAAGGTGCCTGTTCGCCATATATAAAGTTCTTCATTCTCAGTGTAAGGAAAATATTTCTATTGGTCAAGAAAACCCCTTTTATCGGGGCTTTCTTCGTACATTAACAAATTATTTTTTCGTCTTCTTTTCTTTCACTACCTTTTCTTCCTTCTTTTTTACCGGAGCTGCGATTGCTTTTGTCTCAGTTCCCTTTGACTCAACTCCCGCTTTCTTCGATGCTTTTAGTGTCTTTTTCAATACATCAACAACAACGCGTCCTCGGTATTTACCACAAGTAGTGCACACACGGTGCATCAAATGCTTCGTGTTGCAATCCTTGCACGTTTCAAAGCGTGCAACCTTGAGTGCGTGATGTGACCGGCGATTTGCGGTGTGACTGCTTGTGTGTCTCATTCGTACTACCATAATGCTCTAGAGTATACGCAAATATTTATAATTGGCAAGCAAAGGAAGAAAATAATAAATATACCCTATAAATAAACGACGAAAACACACGCTACTCATTATG
>DIZR01000079.1:0-13066 GCA_002429425.1 Patescibacteria group bacterium UBA6023 | reverse complement strand
ACTCATTATGTTGTATTCCTTTATGAAAAAAAATTTTTACAATAAGTTTTACGATGTTCTGCTGTTATACCATACTTTTTTATCGCAGAAATATGCGCTTTTGTCCCATATCCTTTGTGACGAGCAAATTCGTATGTGGGGAATTTCCTATCCATACGAACCATAAGTCGATCACGTTCTACCTTTGCGACAACTGAGGCAATGGCAATAATAGTCTCTTTTGCATCACCGTGAATGATTGTTTCCTGGTTTATGTATTTGGCGGGTGCATGAAGTCCCCCATCGAGAAGAACATACGCGGAGGAGGGATTTGGGTCAACTTTCTTCAGTCCGGCGCGAAGTGCACTTCGAATTGATGGATTAATTCCCTTTGTATCAATAGCCTTCGCAGAAACGAAGCTCACCGAAAAGATAATTCCACTTTGGGGGGCGCAAATCTTTGCATACCACTCTTCGCGTTGCTTCGGTGACAATTGCTTTGATTCTTTTATTTTCTTCCATTTCCATAGTTCCTCCCTCGTCGCCATCGCCACCCCAACCGCCACCGGCCCCGCGAGTGGACCCCTCCCCACTTCGTCGATTCCAACAATATGAGATAATTTTGCCGAGAAATTCATGTTTATAGTATATCTTCTTACGAAAATAAAAAACAATGCAAAAAATTCTATCATTTTGCTCCATCGAAAAATGTATCGTAATTAAGACACATATCCACAGGACTTGAGAAGCACACGTTGCTTTTGAATTTGCTATACTCAACACATGAGTGTCCTTACTAAAGATGAAAAGAAAATTGAATTCGTCCACCTGCATACCCACTCGCACTTCTCTCTCCTCGATGGGCTTTCGAAGGTAGATAAAATGGTCGACCGCGCAAAAGAACTTGGCATGAGTGCCATCGCACTTACCGATCACGGCGCTATGTACGGTGCGATTGAATTCTACAAAGCATGTAAGGACGCAGGAATAAAACCCATCATCGGTGTCGAAGCATACGTCGCGAATCGTTCACGACTCGATAAGGAATCTGGCATCGATAATAAGCGTTTCCACCTCACCCTTCTGGCAAAAAACGCAGATGGTTACCGCAATCTTGTGCGTCTCACCACTGCCGCACATATTGAAGGATATTACTATAAACCTCGTATGGATAGGGATATTTTAAGCATGTACTCCGAAGGAATCATCGCACTTTCGGGATGTCCTGCGGGTGAGCTCGGTCGCGCGATACTTCGCAGTAACGACCTCGAGCGCGCAGAAGAAGTCATTCGCGAGCATCAAGAAATTTTTGGGAAAGAAAATTATTTTATCGAAATAATGCATCACCCTGAGGTTGAAGACTTCGCGCGATGGAGAAGCACACTCATCATGCTCGCGAAAAAGCTCGACATCCCGCTCGTCGCAACACAAGACTCCCACTACATTCACCCCGATGATTCGCGCGCGCACAAAACACTTGTTGCAATTTCGACGAACACCGATGTGAACGACACGGGAATCTTTAGTGGTGAAGGTGCATACCACCTCATCTCCACTGAAGAAGCACTAGAAAATTTCCGCGACATTCCCGAGGCAGTTGCAAATACAATGAAAGTCGCAGCGATGTGTGATATCGAACTTGAACTTGGAAAATGGGTTTTTCCGCACATTGAATACAAAAATGGTGACAACGCCGATGATGAACTCCGGAGACTTGCATACGATGGCATTGCATTTCGTGAACTCACCAAATCCCCGACCTTGATTGAGCGACTTGAATATGAACTCGAGGTTATCAAAAACAAAGGATATTCTCCGTACTTCTTGGTTGTTGCAGATCTTCTGCGATTTGCACGTGAAGCGGGAATTTATACAACAGTCCGTGGATCTGCAGCAGGATCACTCGTGACATACCTCACCGGAATCACGAACGTCGACCCACTTGAATTCCAACTCCCCTTCGAGCGTTTCCTGAACCCATTCCGTCCCTCTGCGCCGGATATCGACATGGATTTTGCCGATAATCGTCGTGAGGAAGTCCTCGAATATGCGAAACGGAAGTTTGGTGCCGATAAAGTGGCGCAAATTGGTACCTTTGGAACAATGATGGCACGCGGAGCGGTACGCGACGTTGCACGAGCCCTCGGAAAGCCTTACGATGTTGGAGACAAAATTTCTAAAATGATACCTGTTGGCTCACAAGGATTCCCAATGACGCTTGAGCACGCAATGGAACTCGAGCCAGACTTAAAAAAGCTCTACAACACCGACATGGAAACTCGAGAAATTATCGACCTCGCGAAAAAGCTTGAAGGTTGTGTGCGTCACGTCTCCGTCCACGCTGCGGGTGTCGTCATCTCTCCAACCCCCCTCAATGACTTTGTTCCAACACAATTTGACCCCAAAGGTGGCAAGGTGATCACCCAGTACGATATGTACTCCGTCGAAGATGCGGGACTCCTCAAATTCGACTTCCTTGGTATTCGTAACCTTGCAATATTGGGTGAGGCAGTTCGTTTAGTTAAACTCAATCATGACATTGCCGTAAATATCGAAAAAATTCCTTTCGATGACAAGAAGACATTCATGATGCTCGCACGAGGCGAGACGATCGGACTCTTTCAATTAAATGGTTCTGGAATGACCAAGTCACTCATGGAACTCAAGCCAAATCGCATTCATGACATCAACGCCATGGTTGCCCTGTATCGCCCAGGACCGATGCAGACCATCGATGAATATGTTGCACGCAAACATGGCAGACATGATGTTGTCTACTATCACCCAAAAATGAAAAAGTTTCTGGATAAAACATATGGACTCCTCGTCTATCAAGATGACCTTCTCTATACTGCCATTGAACTTGCTGGATACGACTGGGGAGAGGTGGATAAATTCCGTAAAGCAGTGGGGAAAAAGATTCCCGCAGAAATGGCAAAGCAACACAAGATTTTTGTCGATGGATGTTTGAAGCATAGCCAAATAAGTGCCCCTGAGGCGGAGAAAATTTGGACACTGTTTGAACCATTTCAAGGTTACGGATTCAACAAAGCGCATGCTGCGTGTTATGGTCGTGTCGCATACCAAACCGCATACATGAAATCAACATACCCCGGTGAATACATGACTGCCGTACTCACCGCGGAAGAAGGTGACACGGAAAAAATTTCTGAGATCATCACCGAATGTAAGCGTATGGCAATTCCCGTACTCCCACCTGACATCAACTTGAGTCAAAATCATTTTACCGTTATCAAAAGTAGAAGTCATCGAGAAAAAATGGGTATCGCATTACCCGAAGCACACACCGACGGCATTGAGCATCAAGCAATGCAAAAAGCCGAGACGTTACGCTCAGAAAAAGACCAGATCCGTTTTGGGCTTTATACGATCAAAAATCTTGGCGAACCCATTGCGCAAGCTATCATTGATGAGCGTGAAATGAACGGCCCTTATGTTTCATTTGGAAACTTTCTCGAGCGTGTGAGCCATAAAGACTTAAATAAAAAGTCTCTTGAATCGCTTATTCGCTCTGGAGCATTTGATACGTTAGGCGAGGAACGTGGAGCACTACTTCACAATATTGATGAGGCGCTTGAATACCACAAAGAATATGCGAAACAAAAACTGAGCAACCAAGTATCACTCTTCTCAGTCATCACTGACGCAAAAGCTCTTCCACGGTTACGGCTACGTCCCGCACCAGAAATCTCAATAGAGTCAAAGCTTGCATGGGAGAAAGAGCTACTGGGACTCTATATTTCCGGGCATCCACTCGATAAGCACCGTGAAAAATTAGAAAAAAGTGGTGTAAATATCAAACAAGCAAATGAGGACACGCGAGACGGCATGGGCATCGTTATTGCCGGCATTATCGAAGAACATAAAATCGTCATTACAAAGAAAAATGAGCACATGGCATTCTTGCGTATTGCTGACTTTTCCGGCTCTATCGAAGTTGTCGTATTCCCCCGCACCTACACCGAAATAAAAGAGTTGATTGGTCCTGACATGTGCGTCGCAATCAAAGGGAAATTCTCTCGTCGCAATGACGCCCCTTCAATCATCGCCGAAAAAGTAAAAGCCCTCTAAAAATACACTCTACTTGGGAACCCGACACCCAAGTAGAGTGTATTAAATTTCTGCAATAAAAAACCGGGTACCTTTTGGAGGTAACCCAGCATGACAACTGCCAACATTATTGAATTGGAACGTACTTCATTTCTTTGTAATTTTTAGTAAGTACTTGAAGTTTCTGTGGTGCCACATCAACATCCCAGCAACTAAAGGCTGCATTATTTCCAGTAGCGGGATACTTATGAATAGCATTTTCAATACATACAACCCCAGCGCCTTTATACAAAGTCACCACCTTATTTTTTTCATCCATGTAGGCAAGGATGGTATAGCCCCCCAAGTCTGGAACTTGCAATACTTGCACTTGCTTGGACTCTGTCTTCGGCTCGCACCCCAATAACGTAAGCATGGTAATGGAAACGAGCAAGACGTGAATGATTTTCATTTCAAACTCCTTCAAAAAGTTAAAAAAAAATGATGGTGAAACTATAGAGATTATAACATTTTTAAAACAATAAGTCAATACACTTAATACCCTTTGCGAATAGTAAATAAAATGCGAGAATAGCCAAATGGATAAGAATGAGAAACTTCACAATATTCGCCACACTTTTGCACACTTACTTGCAATGGCGGCGCGCGAATTCGACCCAAACGTCAAAATGGGTATTGGACCTGTTACTGATGATGGATTCTATTATGATTTTCTATTCACCAAAGCCCCCACCCCAGACGATTTGAAATCATTCGAAAAATCGATGCGCAAATTCATCAATCAAAAGCTTGTGATGACGGGGCGCGAGATTACGACGGAAGAAGGAGTAAAACTTTTTGCATCGCAACCTTTTAAAATGGAATTATTACATGAGTATGCGGAAGAAGGAAAAATACTCACTGCCTATACATTGGGTGATTTTACCGACCTTTGTAAGGGTGGACATGTTACAAATACCAGTGAAGTGCATGCCGACGCATTCACCCTCACCCGCATTGCTGGTGCATATTGGCGCAGTGACGAAAAAAACCCGATGCTTACTCGTATCTATGGGTATGCATTCGAAACAAAAGCAGAACTCGGCGCATACGAAACAATGCTTGAGGAAGCAAAGAAGCGCGACCATCGCAAACTTGGGAAAGAACTTGGGTTGTTTGTTTTCTCCGACCTCGTTGGTGCAGGTCTTCCTCTTTGGACCCCAAAAGGCACAATACTCCGTGAACTCTTAAATGATTATGTATGGAGTATGCGCAAGAAAAAGGGATATCAAAAAGTGACTATTCCGCACATCACCAAAAAGGAGCTGTATCAAACATCAGGGCATTGGGATAAGTATTCCGACGATCTCTTTAAGGTAAGGACACGCGAGGACCGTGAGTATGCAATGAAACCGATGAACTGCCCACATCATACGCAGATATTCGCAGCATTCCCTAAAAGCTACCGCGACATGCCCGAGCGTTATGCGGAAACAACGATGGTTTATCGTGACGAGCAGTCTGGTGAACTCTCCGGACTTTCGCGTGTACTTGCTATCACCCAGGACGATGCACACGTGTTCTGTCGTGAAAATCAAATAGAGGATGAAGTATTTATTATTTGGGACATCATCGACCAATTTTATAAAACTTTCGGATTTGCAAATTTGCGTGTACGTTTTTCACGTCATGACCCAGAGCATTTTGAAAAATACCTCGGTACCACTGAAGTATGGAAGAAGGCGGAAGATGCAATTCTTTCGCTTATGAAAAAACGTGGGGTAACGGACTATATCGACGGAAAGGGTGAAGCGGCAATTTACGGACCAAAAATTGACTTCATTGCAAAGGACTCAATCGGTCGCACACAGCAAATCGCTACAATTCAACTCGATTTCAACCAACCACTGAACTTCAACCTCACATGCACAAATGAAAAGGGTGAAAAAGAAACGGTCGTCATGATTCATTGTGCCATCATGGGCTCGATCGAACGATTCCTCTCCGTAATCATCGAGCATCTTGGAGGCAACTTTCCTCTCTGGCTTTCACCGATACAGGTAGCCATCGTTCCCATTGGTGAAGCGCATTATGCATATGCAAAACAGGTTTCAGATATGCTCGAAGAAAAAGACATCCGAGTAAAACTCATGCACGACAATGACTCACTTGGGAAACGCATTCGTAATGTAAAACTGGAGCGTATTCCCTATACTATTGTTATTGGTGACGAGGAAGTCGGCAACAAAAGAGTGACACTTGAATCTCGCGACAATGGGAAGATAGGGCAACTTTCCATCGACGAACTTCTTGCGCGATTTGCAAAAGAGATCACCGACAAAGCACGCTAACGTACATCACTGGGATAGTTTTCCTTCTCCGCGAGCAATCAAGACCGTACTCCATGCCACTTGCAGATATCATTCATAAACGTATACTCACAAAAGAAGAACTTTAATTAAGAAGGAGGTTCCACGTGGATTTCTATCCCCTCGTTCCACAGACAGCAACCCCCTCTCTATCAGACGGCGTAATGGTTCTTTATGAAAGAAATGATATTGTGGGGATACTTGATTTTCTTTTATTTTTGAATTTTTATAAAACACATCACGATAAGGANNGGAAATAAATGAATTACCGGCAATATTCATAAATGGTGAAAATGCTGATTCAGAAAAATTATTCGCACGATTGAGTGAGGTTTTCCCGGATGGCGAAGGGATAATGAACACCGAGATTGTAACGCAAATAATGAACAGTGATCGTGATTTTTTTGAAGAGTACATGGACCACCTCGAGGACCTTGTTCTCACTGATGACAAGGAGCCGGAAGAAGACACTGACCATCCACTTTATGAAATCTACGATATGTTCTTGAGTATTGAATTTGAATTTTTTCCTTCGATCGAAGAAATGAATTAAAAACGCGACAGTACGTCGCGTTTTCTTTATACATTCATCATACATCCAAATGTGCCATCTTAGCGTTGGATTGGATGAAGGATTTGCGCGGTCCAACTTCGGTTCCCATGAGAAGGTCAAATATTTTGTCCGCTTCTTGTGCATCAATAATATCCACCTTTTTAAGTACGCGCTGTGAGGGGTCCATCGTTGTCTCCCAAAGCTCTTCAGGATTCATTTCTCCAAGACCTTTATAGCGTTGAATATGCACCTTCGTTGCGCGCTTTGCCTTTGTTTCTACTTTCTCCTCTTCGGTAGGCTCTTCATCGCCTTCTTCATCGGGCTCATCTTGAAGATCAGTGGCATCGATTTTTTCTGCAGTAAGAAATGCATTCTTTTGTTCCTCAGAATAAAAGTACATAATCTCCTTTCCTTTCTTTATTTTAAAAAGTGGTGGTTGTGCAATATAGATATGTCCGNNAGCGCCTTGTCGCGATCGCCTTCGGAATGGCACCAGATGATCTGCTTGCCCTTGAACACCTTGAACAGCGGCGGCTGCGCCATGTACAGGTAGCCCTTCTCGATGACCTGCGGGAAGTAGCGGTAGAAGAACGTGAGCAGGAGCGTGCGAATGTGCGCACCGTCGACGTCGGCGTCGGTTGCAATAATAATCTTATGGTAACGAAGCTTTGAAAGATCAAACACGTCACCAATCGCAGTACCGAGCGCGATAACCAACGCGCGCACCTCATTGGAGGCAAGCATCTTATCGAGACGTGCTCGCTCCACATTGAGAATCTTACCCTTAAGTGGAAGTATTGCCTGTGTGCGACGATCTCGTCCTTGTTTCGACGAGCCACCGGCTGAGTCTCCCTCAACAATAAAAAGTTCGGATTCTTCTGCACTTCGTGATTGACAGTCGGCAAGCTTTCCCGGAAGCGTGAGCCCTTCGAGTGCACCCTTACGTAACACGGAGTCACGTGCAGCCTTGGATGCTTTGCGTGCTTTGAGTGCAAGCACCACCTTTTGAATGATTGCCTTTGCATCCTCAGGATGTTCTTCGAGAAACATACTGAACGCAGAACCAAAAACCGTCTCCGTTGCACCACGCGCCTCGACAGACCCGAGCTTAGCCTTCGTTTGCCCTTCAAATTGAATCTCTGGCATTTTCACAGAAATACACGCCGTCAACCCTTCTCGCACGTCATCACCAGTAAAGCTTTCATCTGCATCTTTTGCGAGGTTATTCTTTTTTGCGTACTCATTCAGTGTGCGAGTAAGCGCAGTACGAAAACCCGTCACATGCATTCCCCCTTCGGAGTTGTAGGTATTGTTTGCGAACGCTATTTCACGTGAGGTAATGTCATCAACATACTGTAGTGCAACCTCAACAAAAACATTTCCCTCCTGCTTTTCAATATAGAAAATATTCTTGTGAATTGGTTTTTGAAATTTATTGTAAAACTTAATGAGTGAGTTCAAGCCACCCTCAAAGAAAAATGACATTGAAGGAGCGTTGTACCCTTTATCGCGCAAGTAGAAGACGCCATCTGTTTCTATTTTCCCCTCATATTCACGAAGATCAAGAATATTAATCTCAACGCCTTTCACAAGATACGCCTGCTGACGAAGGTGCGTAATAATGGTATTCCAGCTAAATCGAATTTCGCTAAAGATTTCTGGGTCCGGATCAAAAAGCACAACTGTACCTTGATTCTTTGATGAATCAATCTTTTTTACTTTTGCTTTCTGTTTTCCGCGAACATACTCCTGCATGTGTTCCCCTCCTTCGCGATGTACATTTACTTTGGCATATTGCGAAAGCGCATTCACGACTGAGGCACCCACACCGTGGAGACCACCAGAAACTTTATAGCCACTTTCTTCTCCACCGAACTTTCCTCCCGCATGGAGAGTAGTCATAACGGTCTCGAGTGCAGAAACCTTTGTCTTTGCATGTACATCAACAGGAATACCACGACCATTGTCGACAACGCGAATGCGATTTCCAGGAAGAAGTGCGACCTCGATATGATTACAATAGCCACCCATCGCTTCATCGCGTGAGTTGTCAAAAATTTCCCAAATTAGGTGATGAAGTCCCTCGACACCAGTAGAGCCAATATACATTCCTGGGCGCTTGCGCACGGGCTCAAGACCCTCAAGAACTTGAATGGATTCGGAACCGTAACTTCCAGATTTTTTTGCTTTTATATCGTCGCTTTTGGCCATATTCATATATAATTGCCCGCTCCAAATCTGATTCAGAGCGGACAATTTGATACTGATAGTATATCAAGAATACCCAATAAATCAAAGCTCATATTAGGGGAAAACAGATTTCAAAGAGTGTACAATCTACCCGCCTTCTCGCGCTAAATCACATATACCAAAGACCGCCTTAAATAAGCAAAAAATCTTGTCCAAGGACGGACCTTGGAGTGGGTTTCGGGGAAACAAGGAAATCCACACTATGCACGTACCTCCCACTTTGCATTTGTAGCCCTTAATGCGTCCACAACCTTATTATAAACCGCATTTGCCTCTTCATCTGAAAGGGTTCGCTCATTCGACTGAAGCACCATTCGAAATGCAAGTGACTTTTTATCTGGTTGCTCGAAAACATCAAACAACATAAGTGAGCGTAGTAATTCTCCTGCATGTGCATTAATAATTCCCGACACAACACCAGCATTCACACTGCTTGGAATGAAGAGTGAAATGTCACGAATCATCGATGGAAATCTAGAGGGTGCAACATAGCGGATGTGATGTTCTGCAAGTTCAACCATTTTTCCAAAATTGAGCTCAAAGCCATTTATCGTCATTGTTCCAATCGGTACATCTTTTGCATAGATACTTGCGATGAGCTCTCCTCCTGCCTCACGATAATCGATATCGCAAATTCCCAGTGCCTCAAAAACACGAGTGAGAACACCCTTCATCACGTAAAAATCCTCTTTCATTTGTGCCTCCTTACGTTTTTGAAATCCAAATATTCCCGCGAATGAGTGTTCTTCTTTTATGACTCCCCCATCCTTTCCAAAGATATGTCCGAGCTCAAAAATACGTACCTCGTTTTCATATTTTAAATTCTCTGCAAGGGCAACTTTCAATCCACCAGTGAGATTATTGCGCAAGAAACGCTTATCACTCGCGATAGGATTTGCTACTTCAATTTCTCCTTTATTGTTGAATGCATAGGTATAGACATCAGAATACCCGCATCCGAGCATCACCTCACGAAGAATGTCTGCAAGAGCCCAGTGGGCATTCACCACGGGAGATATCACTTGCTCACTCGGCATGATAGGCACTAATACGTCATACCCAACCATTCTTCCAACTTCCTCAGCAAGATCTTCTTTAATAATCAAGTCAAGACGTTTCACGGGTGGAATGATCCTGTAGACAATTGTCGCGTTCGACTTTTTTGTAGTAAATACAAATTCAAGTTTTTTCCATACTTCACGTACTTGCTTATCGGAAAGTGCTGTACCTAAAATACGATTAATTTCAGAAAGTGAAATAGTGACGAGCTTCGCTTTTGGTTTATTTGGAAAAATATCAATAGGTTCACCAATCTGAATTTTTTCACCTCCGGCAATATCCACAATAAGCGCCACGACTTTTTTCATTGCTTCTTCGGGAAGATATGAGGTGAGCCCTGACTCAAAACGCTTTGATGCATCAGTTTTAATACCAAGGCGCATCGATGTCATGCGCACTGACGATGCATCAAAATTTGCTGATTCGATAACAATTGTTTTTGTTGCACCATCTACCTCAGCACGTACTCCTCCCTTGATACCAGCAATACCGAGTACTCCTTCCTTATCTGCAATGACCAAATGCTCACCCTTGAGTACAAGATCTTTTTTATCAAGTGTGGTTATTTGCTCACCATCCCTTGCTCTGCGCACAATGATTCCTCCACTAAGTTTTGCATAATCAAATGCATGCAACGGTTGTCCAGTCATGAACATGACATAATTTGTCGCATCAACAACATTATTCACCGAACGCTGTCCAAGTACCTCGAGTCTTTCTTTTAACCATTTTGGTGATGGAGCAACCTTCACTCCATCAAGTACGATTGCAATGTATCTCTCACATAACTTTTTTTCCTTCACACTGACTGATATGCGTGGGACATTCTTTGACGCACGTGGAAATTGGGGTACGAGAACTTTTTTAAGCGGTAGGCCAAGTATTGCGGATATCTCTCCTGCGACTCCATCGTGCGAAAGGCAGTCATGTGCACGATTGGGAAGAATTTTCACATCAATCACTGCATCCCCCATCTTCCTTTCAATCGACTCAATTTCAAACGCATGAAAGGTCAGTGCATGAGCCAATTTTTCTGGAGTGGGAAGTTTTTTATCAAAATATTCTCTGAGCCATTTATATGAAATCATCATACCGTTCCAAATTGCTTTATAAGACGAAGATCTCCGGTGTAGAGCTGTCGCACATCAGGAATTCCATACTTGAGTACGACGAACCTATCGACACCACCACCAAAGGCAAACCCTTGCCACTTCGATGCATCGATACCTCCGGCTTCGAGAACCTTTGGGTGGACTTGTCCTGCGCCCATAACCTCTATCCACTTCACGACTTTCCCTTTTTCGTCAGTCCACCCAATGTCGATCTCTACGGAAGGTTCCGTGAATGGGAAGTAACTCGGACGAAAACGGATCTGCATTGGCCGTTCAAAAAGCTGCTCAAAAAAACTGAGGAGCATGCCTTTCAGGTTTGCCATTGAAACATCTTTTCCGATCATCAGTCCTTCGAATTGATAGAATTGGGTTTCGTGGGTGGCATCAGTTGCTTCATAGCGATACACTTTTCCGGGAGCAATGATACGAATCGGAGGTTCACAGTCTTCCATGTATCTTATCTGCACTGGAGATGTGTGCGTACGTAGCAAGAGACGTTCAAGCCCCAACTTGTCCTTTAGCCAAAATGTATCCCACATATCTCTTGCGGGGTGATCCTTGGGAATATTCAGTGCATCAAAATTATAATGCTCAGATTCAATTTCCGGACCTTCCGCAATCGTAAAACCCATATGGCCAAATATGCGTGCGATATCGCGCATCATAAGAGTAACAGGATGCAAATGCCCACGTTCTGGCGCCTTCCCGGGGAGGGTCACGTCAATACCTAATTTTTCACGAATATGCATTGTCTTATTATAGGCAAAAACAATAAAAAAACAAAGGTATTTCAACCTTTGTTTTTTATTGTTTTTCATTACCAATTATTGCTCAATGAATTTTACTGTTGGTGATACACCAGTACCATTCACAAAGAAACGCGCAATTGGAATCCCCGAAAGCCAGACCGCACCAGTTGCAGGACCAAGCACTGTTGGAGAAAAACGTATCGTGATTGTCATTGAGCCCCCAGGACCAATGTTATAGTGGCAAAGTCCATCAGAAATATCGACAGGATTTACACAGACAAATGGTCCAGTTACAACAAAATATCCCGAGCCAAGGCTGGAGCTACCTGCATTAGCAATCGTAAACATTTGATCTTTGTGCTTCCCAACTATCACTGAACCAAAGTCAGTATCGGCACCAGAAAGAGATATGATTGGCGCCAAAATTCCTCGACCAGACACATTAATCGTCTGTTGACCATTTAATGCATTTGAATTCAAGAAAATCTTCCCACTTAATGTCCCAACACTTTGTGGAGCAAATTGGATTACCGCAGGCCAGCTTCCACTTGCGGGAATATTGTAATTACAACCAGATAGGCAATAGAAACTTAGTCCCGGTGTTTTTACTGGTGAGATACTTCCACTCAAGTTTCCTGCACCAGTATTTTGAATAGTAATTGTTACATTAGAATAAAGTCCTTGATTAGTATCTGGGAACACAATACTTCCCGGAGTGACTGCAATAACTGGATCAAGCACTCCGGTACCCGTTACGGATGGGTATGGTGCCGTCGGATAGCTGATATTCCCTCCATTACTAAGAAATTCGGGGTAGGCAATGTATCCTTGTGCTGCAGTTGGAGTAAATTCAATTTTTACCGGTTGCGTTGCATTATATGGAAGATTGGTAATCGTACAACCGCTCACACAAGTGAATGCGGAAAGTCCCGCAGCAATTCCCGC
>DIZR01000075.1 GCA_002429425.1 Patescibacteria group bacterium UBA6023 | reverse complement strand
GTGGCCTACTGCGCGGAAGCAAACGATCGAAGCAACAAAGAAATGCGCAAAATGCATAAGTCTCATCATGGAAACAAAAAGCCCGACAAGTGTATTACTTTATGCCGAGCTTCTTGACGAGTGAGTTGTATTTTTCCTCACTTTTCTTTTTGAGATATTTGAGGTGTGCACGGCGATCAGAAACCATTTTAAGTAAACCTCGGCGCGAATGATGGTCTTTTTTATTTTCCTTCAAGTGCGCTGCGAGCTCATTGATCTGCTGGCTCAAAATTGCGACCTGTACTTCTGGAGAACCAGTGTCAGTAACGTGACGTTGAGTTTTGACCATGACGACCTGTTTTTTCTTTGCTGTTAGCATGTGTGATATCGTAGCACAAAAGAAAAAAAAGCGCAAGTGTTTATGTATACTATATTTTTTCTTCCTCTTGTCTGAGAAAATGCTCAAGCATGGTATCTTGTTTCTCATTTGATACCTCAAATATGATACTTTCAGTCATTCCTTCAAGTTCCTTGTTCATTTGAGATATATTGACGGGCGCGCCCTCCTCCTCTCGAGGAAAAAAGTCACCCCCGATGATACTAATCTCCGGACTAATTTGTTGTTCTCCTGTAAAACTTGGAAATGACATAATGAAATAGTTATTCAGATAAACTGAGAGAACCACCTTGTTCAAAAATATCAGGACTTAAGCCTTCGGGTAATGTTGCACCAAATACTCCTTGATAATTTTCTTTTGTGAGCATTTCAGGAAATGTTATCGGTTCCATTCCATCAGAAAAAGAAGTAGAGATATCTTCATACGCCTCTCCTTCTGTGGGTGAAATGAACTCCTCATATATTGGTGATGTTTCCTGGGGTTGCATAGATAAATGTTGCTCTTATCGTATCACTAGCATTCCCTTTTTTCAACACATGAACTTATGCACAACCCAAACAGCATCATTCGTATATGGTCGTGTATCCGAAATGACCTTTCCTTTGCTACAATGTGCAAATGGAACTCAATGAATGGAAAAGACGCTTTCTCGAGTATACAGAAATTGAAAGGGGTCGAAGTATCAATACTGTTGAGAATTATGATCGATACATAACGCGATTTATTGAGTATACAAAACTCAAAAATCCAGAGGAAATTAACTATGAAATTATTCGTGAATATCGCTTATGGCTCAACAGACAGCCCGTAACAAAATCTTCTCATGGGGCCCCGTTGACAACACTCAAGAAAAGAACACAAAATTACTATTTGATAGCATTACGTGCGTTTTTAAAATATCTTATGCGACAAGGGGTTTCCGTGATGTCCCCGGAGAAAATAGAACTTGCAAAAGTATCAGAACGAGAACTTGATCTCATTTCAAGCCAGGACCTTGGCCGATTATTGAAAGCCCCCGCAGGTGAGAATCTTGCAGCTCTTCGCGATACGGCAATTCTTGAACTATTATTTTCTACGGGATTGCGTGTCTCTGAGCTTTGTCGTTTATCCCGAGATATTGATTTGTCTCGAGATGAGTTTTCGGTTCGAGGAAAAGGGGAAAAGGTCCGTGTGGTATTTTTGTCCGATACAGCAAAAAAGGCACTCAAATGCTATCTAAATAAAAGGACAGATGTAGATGATGCGCTTTTTATTCAAGTTGGACGCGGTGGAGAAAAATCTCTTTTGAAAAAAGAAGGTTCATTACGACTCACTCCAAGATCCGTGGAACGTCTCGTGAAACACTATGCGATCAAGTCAGGAATATCAAAAAAGGTTACTCCGCACGTTATTCGTCACAGTTTTGCAACCGATCTTCTCGAGAACGGTGCAGATCTCCGGTCCGTCCAGGCACTCCTTGGGCACTCGAGTATTGTGACGACGCAAATATATACACATGTTACGGATAGTAAGCTTCGTGAGGTGCATAAACAGTTTCACGACAAGAAACGCAAGTAGAGATTTCTAAAATAGTGAACTTCTTCGTTGTGGGTCCCCGGTGACTCGGTCGACATAAAGAATATGCCTTCCACCACAGAGAGTGCTTCATTTTTCTAAAGCAGATTACTGCTAAGAAAAATTGGTCGTTCGTCACTTTTACCGCGTCACCACTACGCTCTGTTCCGAGTACTTCCATTTTCTAATCGAGAATACTCTCAAGAAAATTAGGTCGCTTGAATTTCATTTATCTTAAGAATCCCTAACATTTGGTGATGTTTCACGAGGTGTTACACGGGAAATTTTTTGATGTTTCTCGTGAAACTTTAATGCAACATGCTATATTACAAACATGAAACTAATTTCATGGAATGTAAATGGTCTTCGCGCACAAGCAAAAAAAGGTTTTTTGGATTGGTTATATGAAACTTCACCCGATATACTTGGTCTTCAAGAAACAAAAGTTGAAGCCGAACAGCTCCCCGAAGAAGTACGTACCCCTAAGGGATACTTTGCATATTTTACTCACTCGAAAGGACGGAAAGGATACAGTGGTGTTGCTCTATATTCAAAGACAAAACCGGACAAAGTTGAGTATGGGATTGGAATTAAAGAGTTCGACGATGAGGGGCGCATCATTATCGGACATTTTGGTGACCTTGTCCTTTTGAATGTGTATTTTCCGAATGGTGGCGGTGGGTCAGAGC
This sequence comes from Patescibacteria group bacterium UBA6023, assembly GCA_002429425.1. Taxonomy (GTDB): domain Bacteria; phylum Patescibacteriota; class Minisyncoccia; order Phycocordibacterales; family UBA6899; genus MHLP01. The sequence goes on along the minus strand of DIZR01000075.1, from coordinate 3,515 downwards.
GACTTAAATACAAATTAGAATTTTATGATGCATTTCTTTTATACATTGAAAAATTACGAAAGAAAGGAAAGAAGGTGGTTTTTTGCGGGGATATCAATACTGCACATGAGGAGATTGATCTTGCGCGACCAAAAGAGAATTCAAAAAATACGGGCTTTCTTCCTGAGGAACGTGCGTGGATCGATGAGCTTATTTATCATGGATATGTTGATACGTTTCGCTACTTCCATCCTCACAAAGAAGGTGCCTATAGTTACTGGGACATGAAGACATCTGCACGTGAACGTAACGTTGGATGGCGTATTGATTATTTTTTCGTTGCCCCCGAACTTCTCTCTCGACTTCATTCTGCGGGTATTTCTTCAAATATCTTCGGTTCTGATCATTGTCCTGCGTGGATTGAATTAAAGAAATAAAAAACTGCACACCGAAGTGTGCAGCAATACCGAGGACTCAGATTTCTCTGCGCTCGATCATTCCCTCTAGTTTGAGTGTGTACGCGTCCAGATCAATCCCCGAATCATAGATATTCATTAGTAGTTGTCCAAAACCAGGAAATGCTTTATCGTGCCCAATCCCCGCTCTCACCATCTCTTGGATGCACTTACAAAGTGCAAGTTGGTGGTATGGGTTGAGCTTTTTCCCTCCTTCGCCACCATTTAGTGCAGTGATGACCGACCAATATTCCGGAGGATTCATCTCATCAGCCTCGATGATATCTTTTTCAAGGTCGAGTTTTTGTTTCAAGAGGACCAGAAAATGATACTGACGTAGTGCTCCAGACGCACCATGAAGAGTGCGAACATACTCAAGCTTGATACGTTCCTCGTGTTCCGTCTCAATGATTCCTGTTTCACGAAACAGTTCTCGGCGAGCACAATTCTCAGCGGTAAGATATTCGCGCTGCCAATCATTCAGGTAGACCACTGACGAAACATCACATGCTTCAATTTTTCCACATGGATGCTTATAGACGGGCTTTTTTTTAGATAATCCAACAACAAGTTCATTCCAATCGGGAGTAAAAACAATATTGATCGATGATCCAATGTCCTGAAACGAATGTGCCGATCCGTTTGATGCTCGTAAATCAGGATGCTCGTTTATGCGTGCATTCATGTCGCACCTCCTTCAAAAAAGAATTAATGAAATTTGAACTCGGCAAAATGGAACTGCCTAATTATTAAAATACATTAATTTTGTATTTTGTCAACTAATTTCTTGATTGTCACGCGAGCATCTTGAAAAGCATGTTTTATTTTTTATGCTTATTTTACGCCGTATTTTTTTCTGATCGCACCAACCTCACCTTCCTCCTTTTCGTCCTTTTTTTCTTTTCCCGCCTCGCCTAATTTATGCAATTCTTCCTCTGGGAGTGCAATTAATTGTTTTGCGCGAATTTCAAGATATTCTGCAGTATTGAGTTCCGGGTGCTCAAGTACTTCATTGAAGAGTGAGTGGAGTGTCCAGCCAACTTCTCTTCCCGGTTTGATATTTGCAACTTCCATAATTCGTGCGCCATCAATTTTAAGCATCCCAACGGAGACTGGTGCGCGCATTGCTTCTTCGATCATTGAGTGATACTTACGAAGTCTATATGGAGTTTCTTTTGGTCTACCCATTCCGATGCGGTCACATGCACGAACGTTCATTAAATCCCATACAAGTTCGGAACCAACATTTGCAACGATACGTCGTACTGCAGAAAGAGTAATTTTCTCAATATCAGAAAAAAATAAATGATAGCGTACAAGTGTTGCAACATCGCGTGTAAGCTGTTTTGGAAAATGTAACCGCTCGAGTATTTTTGTTGCCATGCGACCACCGACGACGTCATGTCCGTAAAACGTCCAATCTTTTTTTTCCGGAGACCATTTGCGCGTATGTGGTTTGGCGACATCATGGAGGAGCGCGGCAATACGCACATGGAGTGGCCAACTTCGCTCTTTTGCATGTGCAAGTGCGCGGAGATTATGCTCCCATACTTCGTAAATGTGATCACCATTTTGTTCACAGCCAAGTCCCGCTTCAAGTTCAGGAATAATATAGCGTAGTACCCCAGTGCGATTCAATAAAATAATTCCTTCCATAGGTCGCTCAGACATGATGATTTTTATGAATTCATCGCGAATACGTTCAGTGGCAATATGCTCTAGTCGGTGTGCGAATTTAATGATCGCATCCATTGTGTCTTTCTCAATAGCAAAACCTAATTCTGCACCAAAGCGTACCGCACGCATGACACGGAGTGCATCCTCATGAAAACGATCTTCTGCGTTTCCTACGGTACGAATAAGATGTCGCTCGATATCTGCCTCGCCATCATAAGGGTCGATAATTTCATTTGTTGAAACTTTGTATGCGATTGCGTTCATGGTGAAGTCACGACGCAATAAGTCATCACTGAGGTTTCCGGAAAAAGTAACTTCATCAGGATGGCGAAAATTTGAATAGGTTGTTTCTTTTCTGTATGGAGTTACTTCGACGATACGCATACTTCCTCGCGCCGTGTCAGTATCCTCAATGTCTTCGTTGACCACGCCAACCGTTCCGTAATCATTTTCATAAAATGTTTTTGGAAAAAGTGCAATAATTTCATTAGGTTTTGCATTGGTTGTCACATCCCAATCTTTCGGAGTAACCCCTCGGTAGAGATCACGCACGCATCCGCCCACAAGATATGCTTCGAAGCCCGCACTTTCAAGGGTGCTTGTGACAAGGGATATTTCTTCGGGGATGGTAAAATATTTTTTCATTTGATTATGTAGGAATCAGTAGTCTATATTATAGCGTGTTGGAAGTAATATTCGAATCATGAATACACTAACGTCCTTGGTCACAAATCATTAAGCAAATGCTGAGAAAATTTTGAGTGGGATTCGCCGATTACATCAGCAGGTACTTTTCGGACTCAATGACTTATCAACGAAAAGTCTTTCGAATCCTTTCGAAGCTGAAGCAGTTCAGCTTCAAAGGAGCACAAATTCGCTACGCTCTTTGTGCTCCCGCCAGGATTCGAACCTGGAATAACTGCTTCGAAGGCAGTCGTGATATCCATTTCACTACGAGAGCATTTGTGTTGACGGTACGACAAATATACATTTCCTATGGAGAAAATCAAAGTATCTTAATTTTTTGTTATCAAAAGGTTGTCGAAATCAATAAAATCGTTTAGTATTCATTCATTAATGCGGGTATGGTTTAGTGGTAGAATACGTCCTTGCCAAGGATGAGACGGGAGTTCGATTCTCCCTACCCGCACTGTCCAACGAAAAACATCCCTTTTGGGTGTTTTTTGTTATTTTGCAATGATTTAGAGCAAGGCACCTGCGTGCCTTGCGCGGAGAATCGAAAGACGGAGCATGTCGCTTTGCGATGGCGAGTCGGGGTCGAGAGTACTTAGGAGCGTAGCGACTTAGTAACTCGTGACCGATTCTCCCTACCCGCACAAGAATTGAATGAAGCGGAAGCTGGCAAAATAACAAAAAGCAAAAAAGGAGTGAATTCACTCCTTT
>DIZR01000042.1:2806-18982 GCA_002429425.1 Patescibacteria group bacterium UBA6023 | reverse complement strand
GCAGGTAACTCAGCTACTCGTGAGTTCAGCACTCGAAAATAATTACTCGCTTTCCGACGCATTGGAACTGCTCACAACAGATTGAATAATCACCCAAGAAATTGGGTGATTTTTATTCTCCAATGTTGCCATGGTACAATCTACCCATGTCGACAACTACGAAATTTGATATCGCGTACAACAGCCTTAATACGGAACAAAAAAGGGCAGTTGATACTATCGATGGACCGGTGATGGTGATTGCCGGTCCTGGTACGGGAAAAACACAGCTCCTTGCACTGCGTGTTGCTAATATTTTGAACAAACGTAGTATCGCTCCGCATAATATTCTCTGTTTAACATTCACTGAGAATGGTGCACTCAATATGCGCGAACGCCTGCACAGTATTATCGGCCAGGATGCCTATCGCGTCGGTATTTATACATTTCACGCATTTTGCAATTCTATTATCAGTCGATACCCGGAATATTTTTATAGTGCAGCGACGTATACACAAGCGAGTGATCTTGATAGAGCTCATATTATTGAGTCGATCTTTAGCGCATTGCCTCACAACCATCCGCTTGCGAGCTTTCATCCCGCTGAAGGCTTCGTGTATCTCAAGAATACGCTCGATCGTATCAAGCATATTAAAAGTGGAGGTTGGAAGCCCGATGAGTATCTTGCCATTCTTGATTCACTCGATGTTGAGTATGAGGATGTAAATACGATTATTCGTTCATGGCCTGAAGGGAGGGCAAATATTAAAAAAATTGATACATTACTTCCAATTCACGCTGCATTACTGAAGCTCGGCACCACAACGGGCATCTTTCTCTCAAAGACATTGGGTATGGCGATAGAGGATGCACGCAATCAAGAAAAGATGGAGCCTGTATCTACTTGGAAAAAGAAATATACGACAACCGATGATGATGGTATTCTCCTTAAGGATTCACATAATCAAGCAAAGATTCGTGCAGTGGGAGAAATTTACAAACTTTACACTGAAAAATTACATGAGCAGGGTTTGTATGATTATGACGATATGATCATCGAAGTGGCACATGCCCTTCGAGACAATACGAGCTTACGCAATGAGCTTGAGGAACAATACCACTACATACTCATTGATGAGTTTCAGGACACGAATGAAGCACAGATGAATCTTGTCCGTCAGATTACTGGAAGTTATATCCACGAAGGAAGGCCCAACGTGATGGTGGTCGGTGATGACGACCAGGCGATTTATAAATTCCAGGGGGCGGAGATTTCGAATATCGTTGAATTTAGAGATAAGACATATCGTGATGTTGTGACAATAGTGCTCGATACGAATTATCGTTCACATAAAGAAATTCTCGATTTTTCACGCAGTGTTGTTACACAAGGGGTAAATCGTCTTGAGCGACGTCTTCAAAATATTTCTAAAGTATTGTCTCAGGGGAATACGTCGGTAGTAAAAGGAAATGTTGAAGTTGCGCGATACAGTTCCGATATTCAGGAATATGCCACCGTAGCAAAGAAGCTGCGCGCACTCCTTGACGATGGAGCTCTTCCGGAGGATATCGCAATACTTGCGCGCAATCATCGCGAGTTGAAGACCTTGCTCCCATATCTCGATCAACTAGAAATTCCTTATGAATATATAAAAAAGGCAAATGTGTTTGACGAGCCGCACATCAAGGAGATTGTGACGATTTGCGAATACATAGCCTCATTTGTCGGTACGGGGGAGCGCAGGGATTATTTGCTGCCTGCTATTCTTTCATATAAATATTTTGAAATACCGAGACCAATTATTTTTGATATTGCAGTAAAGGCAAAAGAAGAGCACCGTTCGTGGGCAGAAGTTATCGCCCTGCACGAGCATCCCGCAGTTGCTAAAATGTACACACTTTTAGTCGAGCTTGGAGCGGAGTCTGAAACAACACCACTTGAACAAATTCTCGATACTTTCATGCGCACATCGGGTTTCAAGGAGTATTATTTTGGGAAGCAACTCATGAAAGAACACCCTGCCACCTATGTTCAATTTCTTGCCTCACTTAAAACATTTATTGAAAGTTTGCGTGAATGGCGTGAGGGAGAGCTCTTGTTCGTGCGTGATGTCGAGCCGTTCGTTGCGATGCATCATGAACATGATATTACTCTCGTGAGTGAATCACCATTCATGAAAGCGGAACATGCGGTACAAATAATGACGGCACATGCGGCAAAAGGACTTGAATTTGGGACTGTATTCATTATTTCTGCTCACGATAATCTTTGGACAAAGGGCGGAAGAACAAATAAGGCGCCCATTCCATCATCCCTTGCTCCCATTCTCACTCCTGCGGGTGATGAAGAAGATGATTTCATTCGACTTCTTTATGTTGCGGTGACGCGCGCGAAGCATTCTCTTTATATTTCGGGGCACAAGCCACTTGTACGGTACATTACAGACGAGACACATGACGCAGAAGTCACGACAACTGATGAAGATGAAATTGATATTCGTGCACATGAGAACGCACTTGCTATTGTTACCGCGCCATACAAAGAAGATGAATGGGCAATTCTCAAACGCTTAGTGAAGGATTATCGTATGTCAGTTACCCACATGAACAATTTTTTAAATATTACAGAAGGGGGACCAACATATTTTATTGAGCAAAATTTATTACATTTTCCGCAGCCGAAGAATGTCGCTGGGGTGTTTGGTTCTGCCGTTGATAGAGCACTCACGGAGTTAGTGATGTATCCAAAGTATAATGCTGGAGAAAATCCACCACTCACACATATCATTGGTATATTCACTCGAGAACTTGCGAAGGGGAGGCTTGCACCTCATGAATTCAAGAAGCAAGAGAAGCGTGGCGTTGATGTGCTCACTGCCTATCTGGAGAAACGCGAAGGATTTTTTCTATCGACAGACCAAGTGCAGGTTGATTTTAGAAATGAGGGTGTGATTATTGATGATGCATTACTTTCCGGCAAGATTGATCTTTTACGCATGGAGAGTGGTAAGTATGATGTCATCGACTGGAAGACCGGTCGCGCATACGAGGATTGGGAAACACCGAGGCAAAGTGATGCCGACAAAATTAAGCTTCATCGCTATACAAAACAATTACTCTTTTACAAGATACTTCTCGAGCATTCTGCGCATTATAAACTCCCCGTCTCATCAATTGGTCTCGAGTTTGTAGAAAGCATCATTGGCAAAGAGGAGCCAGTGACATTGCTATATGAGTTGAGGGCAGATGATATTGAGCGCACAAAGAAGCTCATTAGTGCAGTATACAAAAAAATAGTTAGCCTCGATTTTCCCGACATAGAATCTTACTCAAAAGACCTCGCAGGAATTGAGCAATTCGAAGATGACCTCATAAGTGGAAAAATCTGACCAACCAACATAATGTTGCTATTTTTGAAAAGTGGGGTAGTTTGAATGGAGAATATATTTTGAAAGGTAAAAAAATGGTTGATATTGATGATGTGCTTGGAGTAATGTTGAGAAAATGTAAATTGCACATTAAGCGTAAACAGGAGTCCGAAGCACGAGCAGTTTTGGCGACAATTGTCTGCATAGCAGTACTGTATCCACCGGATAAGAAGATTTATGATGAACTCTTTCAGCTCATCAAGTTAGTACCAAATATGTTTTATGAAATATTACCGATTGAGATGTATTTTTCTGATGAGCAACGTATTCAGTTTGAGATATGGGAAGAAGTCGCCCATCGTTCAAAATGTATGTTGCGAAATATGATGGACATTGAATTGAGAGAGCCGCTCTTTTTTTAAGAACCCCGCCACCAATATGGCGGTTTTTTCTTTTTACATTTTTGCCGTACAATGCATACATGGCAAATCTACGTGGAGTACTACTGGCTTGGAGAGACAACGAGTCTGCAAAAAAGGGCGTTGAGCTTTTTCGCGTGCTTCCAAACAGTGCAATCGACGAAATCGTGCGTGCAATGCCGAAAAATAAAGAGGAATTGACCGCGATAAAGGGAATCAAAGAAGCAAAATACCAATCATACGGTCTCGCAATTTTGAACATGGTCAAAGAGCACAGTGGTGGTGCGATTACTGTTGCACGAGAACCTGACGCGATGATGCCGATCAGTACGGAGCTTCCGAAGCAAAAGAAGGAAGAAGGAAGAACTCTTTTCTCGGTGAGTACATATCTCGACATCATCAATCGCGAGCTTTGGAGATTGCGCGCAACGATTAAGGGTGAGGTCACAAGCTTTAAGGTGCAGGGGAATGCGGTGTATTTTTCTATCCGCGATACGGAAGACGCGAGCACGCTTTCAGTGTTTATGTGGATGAATGACTTTAACCTTGCGGGCATTGAACTCACAGAGGGGCTCGAGGTTATCGTTGAGGGGAGAAGTGAGATATACAAACCCACAGGGAGATTTAATTTTCGTGCGGATACCATTGAGCTTGTTGGTGAGGGTGCATTCAAAAAGGCGTATGATGTGCTCAAGAAAAAAATGGATGAAGAGGGACTGTTCGATGAATCACGTAAGCGTATTCTCAAAGAACATCCGATAAAGATCGGGCTCGTCACATCGCGCACGGGTGCGGTTATTCATGATTTTTTAAATAATCTTGGAAGGTTTGGATATCACATTACGTTCGTGGATTCACGTGTCGAGGGCGGTGCTGCAGTGAAGGATATTCTTTCTGCACTCACGTACCTTGAGACAAAAGATATCGACGTGCTCCTTGTTATTCGTGGCGGAGGAAGTTTGGAAAGCTTGCAGGCATTCAATAATGAACATGTTGTACGAAAGATTGCGACATTTCCCGCGGTGACGATATGCGCCATTGGGCATGACAAAGATGTGCCTCTCGCACAACTCGTTGCTGATTATGCACCATCGACTCCGACCGCAACGACGATTATTCTGAACAGCTCGTGGGAATCGACCATTCATGAATTGCAGACTATTGCTCGTGATATCGCATCGAGATATGGAGAATCATTGTGGACTACAGGAGATATCCTGACACAGAAAACAAATATTCTCGAATCACATCTTGAGCATGTCATTCGTCCATTTCGACAAATGATTATCAATTTTAACGAACTTATGATGCTTGTGGCGAGAAATCTTTCTTCACGAAAAGACACATTGGAATATAGCGCAAAGCAGATTGTGAATCAATACGAACGACAGTTAAGGGGGATGCGCGATGCGGTCAATATTGGGAATAAGTCTTTAATACAGAATAATCCAATGCGTCAGCTGAGATTGGGGTATAGCATCCTTACGCAGAAGGGGAAAGTACTCAGGACGGTCGACGATGTGGCGGTGGGAGATAGTTTTGAGGCACGGCTCGCCGATGGTACACTGGTAAGTAATATAGTGGAAAAGCACAAGAAATAATAAACGAACAATATGGCAAAAAGCACGACAAACATCTCAGAAACAATGAAGAAACTCCGCGCAATCACGGAGTGGTTTGAATCCCAGGAGGAAATTGATGTTGAGAAGGGAATTGAGAAGGTAAAAGAAGGTGCCGAACTCATCAAGCTTAGTCGTGAACGGTTGAAGGAACTTGAAAATGAATTTGAGGATGTAAAGAAAAAATTGGGTGAGGATGCGTAATGGGTAAATATTTTATTTTTATTATTTTATCATGAATGAAGAAACACAAAAAAGACTAACGGCTCTTGAGACACGTCGTGAGCAGATATATGTTTCTGTAGAAAAAACGCGGAAATATTTTCTTTGGATAATGTGGGGTACGATCATTATGTTTGTTGTCCCACTTATTGGACTCGCGATTGTTATACCGATGTTTATGACGAATTATGTTGGAAGTCTCTCTGGACTCGGTCTTTGATTTTTTATTTGGGTGTCGGGTTCCCAAGTGGTGAAATATTGCAAATGCGCATTATATGATTTACACTATGTGCTTCAATATGCACGTATTAGCAACATGGAAAAAAATCTTTTTTGATCGAAGTGTAACGGAATCAGCCGATACATTTTTACAACCTTCCAAAGAATTTGAGATCATTGGAAATGAAATATACCAAAAGATAAAAACTTTGCGCGGGAGAAGTGCCTTACGTATTCGCGCAATAGATGGGGGATCAACAAATGCTGAGGAAATTGAACTTACTGCACTGAACAATGCGTATTATGACATTGAACGTTTTGGACTTTCATTCGTCCCGTCACCTCGACATGCGGACATTCTGATGGTATCGGGACCAATCACGCGCAATCTTGCACGTGCAGTTAAGACAGCTTATGAACAAACACCGAAACCATGCATTGTCGTTGCGCTTGGTGATGGTGCATGTACGGGGGGAATTTGGAGAGATTCTTACGCAATTGTCGGAAAACTTTCTGACGTTATTCCTGTTGATGTGCATATCCCGGGAGATCCTCCGACACCAACTGAAATACTTCGGGGATTACTGGCGGCACTCAGTGCGAAATCTGAATAATTTTTTATATGATGCTTACCGATGCACAATTTTTTGTTCCTTATCTTACGCAACTTGAGCTTGTCCTCATTGTGATGGGGATACTTAGTGCATTTTTCATGCGTCGCGCTGCTCATCACTCCCTTCCATTGATTATTATTGCGATTGGTGCGTTTATGGGACTACTTGCCGGCATTGGCTATATGATTGTGGGAGATGCGAAAGAAATATCTATTGTTTCTATGAAAGGTCTTGCGTGGACCACGTTGCATCTTGAAATTCTTTCTGGAATATTTTTTACACTTATTAACGCGGTGGTTTTTGCCTCAACATGGTTCGGAATTCGTTACACTACTCATCTCTCGCAAAAAAATTCTCTTTCGGGAATGCATGCTGCAACAGGAATTTTTATACTTGGAATGCTCGGGGTTGTGCTCTCGCTCACTCCTGTAACATTTTTATTCTTCTGGGAGCTCATGTCTATTGCATCATTTTTACTGGTGATAAGTGAGCGTACCCCGGAATCTATCCATGCAGGATTGACATATTTAATCATGACACAACTTGGTGCGATTGCCATTACCATTGGATTTGCGATTGTTTCAGAAGGGAATATGTTCTCTCCTTTTGCGGGAATGCATCTCTCGCAGGGGGTGAATGTGTATATTCCATTTTTGCTTTTCCTTATTGGTTTTGGTTCAAAGGCGGGGTTGGTACCGCTTCACGCATGGCTTCCACTTGCACATCCGCAAGCACCGAGTCATATTTCTGCACTGATGTCAGGAGCGATGCTCAAAGTTGCATTGTATGGTTTTCTACTCGTGCTCACAAAAATTCTTCTTCCGCTTCCACCACTATGTGGTGTTATTGTCATCGTGATTGGACTTATCTCCGCATTATATGGGGTTGTGAATGCAATCGTTGAGAAGGACATCAAGACGATGCTTGCGTGGAGTAGTATTGAAAATATCGGATTACTTTTTACGATGGTTGGGACTGCGATGTATGCGATGAATCACGGCCCAGCATGGCTTGTTTCAGCGTCATTTGTGATCGCACTGTTTATGGCGATAAACCATGCATTATTTAAATCTGGATTGTTCATGAGCGCAGGGGTGATTGCACATAAATTACATACACGAAATATCGACAACATGGGTGGAATCGCAAATCGCATGGGGGCATTTTCCAAAATAGTACTTCTTCTTGCGCTTGCGGCGGCTGCACTTCCTCCTGCGGGTGCGTTTTTTGGAGAATGGGCATTTCTTCGTGCACTTTTCTTTTCGTTAGGTGAGTCACCAATTCTCGATAAGATATTGTATATAATAATTTTTTCTGTCGTTACACTCGTCGGGGGGCTTGGAGTATTTGCAATGACAAAATATTTTGGAATTACATTTCTTGGTCAACCACGTAGTGATGAGGCAAAAAATGCAACTGCCCCCGATTTTAAGGGAGAAGTGCTCCCGATTGCCTTTGTGATGGTAGGTACGGTGATTATGGGGATTGGTGCACCGTGGATATTTGCTTCGATACTCGGTGATAATGTGAAACTATTTGGAGAACCAGAGGGATTGTCCTCATACCTTACGCATGGATTTGCTCCTGTCACGATATTGTTTGTGGTGATTTCGGTTGTTGCATACCTCATTCATCGATTCATTGTTGCACCGCAAGAGACGCGAATGGTTTCGACGTGGGACTGCGGACAACCGATTACCAGCAGAATGGAGTACACTGGAACGGGATTTGCTGCACCAATTCATTTTTTCTTTCTCGCGATATTGCAAACCAAGAAAATTGTCGTACGTACCCCAATTATTGAAACGAATCATTATTTGAAGAGTACTAGCGTTGAGCTCATAAGGAATTCAGTGTTTGACCAGATATTCTATACTCCTATTTCACGAATAATGAGTTTTCTTTCATTTCTCGCACGAAAACTTCATGGTGGCGCTATCGGTACATACATGGTCGTGATGCTTTTAACTATTACTGTGGCGCTCATATTTGGCTTATGGATGAAATAATTTTATCAATCATACAGATGAGTTTTATTGTACTTTCTGCGCCACTTGCGGTAGGTATTGTGAAGAAATGCAAGGCGTTCTTTCAAGGGAGGGTGGGGGCGTCAATATTTTTGCCATATCACTCGATTGCGACACTCTTTGCAAAAGAAACACTTGTTTCGCGCACCGCGTCATACGTGTACCACATTGTTCCCGTTTTTGTTTTTTCACTAACAATCGGTGTTGCGTTTTATGTACCAATAATAATGAGCACCTCTGCTTTTTCGGGAATGGGTTCATTTTTCGCACTTGCGGGTTTGTTTATGTTGAGTTCAGTACTACTTGTGCTTGGAGGGCTTGATACCGGTGGAGTATTTGGCGGAATGGCATCAAGTCGTGAAATGACCATTGCATCCCTCGTTGAACCTGCCGTACTGCTTTCATTCGGTGCTATTGTGCTTCATTCAAATGAAATGAGTGATAGTATCTCTACTGTTGGCGTAGCGATCTGGAGTTCTCCATCACTTGCGCTTGCAACGCTCGCACTGGTGTTTGTGGCGCTCGCAGAAAATGCGCGATTTCCTGTTGATAATCCCGCAACGCATCTTGAGCTTACGATGGTCCACGAAGGGATGATACTTGAGTACTCGGGGAGACAGTTGGCGCTTCTTGAATGGGCGAGTGCGATGAAGCTCACGATATTTGCCGTTATTATTGCAAATGTTGTGTGGCCTTTTGGGCTCATATTTGCACCACTTACGGTCTTGAACGTTACCTCCGCAATGATTATCGCACTTTTTAAAATTGCAGTGGTAATGTTTTTGCTCGCATTACTTGAAAGTACTATCGCAAAAATGCGTTTCTACCGTATGCAAGAGTATCTTTCCACGGCGGCAATGCTCGGATTATCTGCACTTATCATTACGCTGTTATAATTATCATGGAAACACTATTCACCATACTGAGTTGCGGGTATATCTTTTTTGCAATGAGTACTGCATCGACAATGCGATTTGGTGTTGCACTGCGTAGCTATATTCTTGCATCAACAACGCTTGGGCTACTCATTCTTATATTGGGATACAGAGAATCATCTCTTCACTTGCTCGCACTTGGATTGCTTACACTCATTTTTAAGGTGCTGCTTATCCCTACCTTCATGCAGTATTTTTTCTCATTATCAGGAGTGCGTCCGCAAATCGGATCTCGATCAAAGCCGACACTTACCAGGTTTATTTCGTTTATTATTATTTTATTTGTAAGTATTACGCTTGTCTTCTTTGGGAATGGGCATTTCTTGAATCATAATTTACTTATTACTATCGCGGCATTCGCTTCAGTGGGGATCGCCTCGCTGTCTCTCGTGTTTGCAAAAAGCACCTATGGCCAGCTCTTCGGAATACTTATGATTGAAAATGCATTTTCATTACTCATTCTTGCGCTTGGTGTTCAATTTCATTTATCAATTGAATTTTGGTTGCTCTGTACCGCACTCGTTGCATGGATGATTATGCATATTCTTAGTGACCGAATCCGTGCCGTGTTTGGAGTGGAAACAGTTTCAACACTTAATGAACTTAGTGAATAATATGCCATTTATTTTTCTTATCATCATTCCTGTTATTGTTGCATTTCTTGCATTCGCGCTCCCAACGCAAATTCGCTTTATTCGACGAATTTCCTTGGTTGGAAGTGTACTTTTTTTTCTGGGAACGATAGGTCATGCATTGTGGGTATTTTCTTTCCCAGATCAACGCCAGTCGATTCAACCTTGGTTTCTTTTTGATGCACTTGGTGCATTCATGACGCTCATTGTTGGGTGGGTATTTATGACGGCAATGTTTGTGAGTCACAAATATCTTATTGATGAGGAAAAATTGGGCCACAGCGACACGACACGCGTTGCACATTATTATGGTTTTGCTTTTTTGTTTGCACTCGCAATGATACTCACGCTCGCAGCAGATCACATGATTATGATGTGGGTCGCACTCGAGAGTTCAACACTCGCTACAACACTTCTTGTTGCGTACAATGGTAAACGTAGATCACTCGAGGCTGCATGGAAATACATTGTCCTTTGTTCTACAGGACTCCTCGTTGGACTTCTCGGTATTCTCCTCTTCTTTGTTGCACTGTCTGGCGGGTCAAAAGATGAGGTGGCATCAATACTGCAATTTTCTCATTTTTTGTCGCTTGCAACAATTCCGACATTCGACGTGGAATTTCTAAAGATTGCCTTTATTCTTCTTTGTGTGGGAATTGGTACAAAGGTGGGTCTTGTTCCCGTACACAACTGGCTTCCTGATGCACACGGAGAAACACCGGCACCAATTTCCGCCATGCTTTCGGGGGTTCTTCTTTCCGTTGCGCTTATTGTGTTGGTACGTTTCAAATTTATTATTGACGGGTTGCTTGGGGACTCATCGTGGACGAATCATTTCTTTATCTTTTTTGGAGTGTTATCGGTTCTCTATGCAGCACTCATGACGTTACGACAAAAGAATTACAAACGCCTGCTTGCATACTCGAGTATTGAACACATGGGAATTGCTACATTTGGTTTTGCACTTGGCCCGATTGGAATGATTGCGGCACTGTTGCATATCGCAGGACATGCAATACTCAAACCATTACTCTTCTTTGCTTCCGGCGAAATACTTCATTCATATCACACGACGCATATTGGAGAAATCCACGGACTCCGCAAGCGAATGCCAAAGACCTCGACGATATTTTTGTTTGGACTCCTCGGATTGCTTGCGATGCCCCCATCAGTTTTATTTTTGAGTGAACTTATCATTCTCACCCAAGGAACACAAAGCGCACTTATTCCAACACTTCTCGTTGGCGTGGGGTTAGTCATTGCATCATATGGACTTTTGCGTGGATTTTTTGATATGTCAAAAGAAAGCACGCATACTGATGAGCACGATACGGGGCGTGAAAAATGGACATCAACTCATATCGTGATGGTGGCTCAAATGATACTCCTTGTTTCCTTAAGTGGATTTGCGCTGACACATGCGGGTCAGCAAATGTTTCTTATGATTATCAACTCGGTAATATTCCACGTGGTATGAAAAACATAACAACAGTACTCGAGGTATTAAGTCCCGGTGCGCATATTACAAATGTAGATGGGGTACTGCGCTTACCGTTACCTCCTCTTGAGTTTAGTGCAATTGTTATTGCGCTTGTTTCGAAGCACGGACTTCGGCTCGCTCTCATGTATGGGACTGATGATAGTAAAACAAATCAAATGTATGGTGTGCATGTGGTGCTCACGAGTGATATTCCTGAAGACTCGTGGCTTGTTGTGTCGACTGCAGTAGTTATGGATAATCCAACATATCCATCCCTCACAACACAGCTCATGAGTGCATATTGGTATGAGCGATATCTTCATGATATGTTTGGCATCATCCCTGAGGGGCATCCTGATCTACGCAGGCTCGTGCATCACGAAAATATTCCCGAGGGTACATATCCACTACGAAAGGATTTTGCGTGGAATGCAAAACTTCCTGTTGCAAACGTCCCATTCCCAATGCCACATGTTGCGGGAGAGGGGATTTTCGAAATTCCCGTTGGACCAATCCATGCAGGAATCATTGAGCCTGGACATTTTCGTTTCAGTGTTGCGGGGGAGCGCATTATCACCCTTGAAGGAAAACTTTTCTTTACGCATAAGGGTGTTGAAAAACTCATAGAAGGTAAAACTCCACTCGAAGCGCTCCCGTTTATTGAGCGCATTTCGGGGGATATGTCCGCAGCTCATTCACTTGCGTATGTGAGTGCAGTAGAAAATGCACTCGACGTGGTGCCATCAAATTCTTCCCATGCAATACGCGCATTTCTCGTTGAGATGGAACGTATCACCATGCATATCCATGATATTGCGAATATTGGTGGTATGGGGACAGGATTTGCACTTATTTCAAGTCGGGGATTTGCAATAAAGGAACGCATGATGCGTTTATCAGCAGCGCTTTGCGGAAATAGATTTTGGAGAGGAATGATTATCCCCGGTGGAATAACACGAGTGTTTACTCAAGACGAAATCATTCATGCACTTGAAATTACAACGAGTGCGGTGGCTGACATGATGCGTGTCGCAGATATTGCGCTTTCATCTGAAGCATTTAGAGAACGACTCGATACGACCGGAACACTACAAAAGGAAACGGCGCTTGCATACGGCGCACTCGGTATCGCAGCGAGAGGATCGGGTATTTTACGTGATGCACGCGCAAATAATCCGTATGGTGCATATAAGGAAGTAATAATGAATATTCCAATTCGTGTTGAGGGGGATATTATGGCACGATTTGCGCTACGCATCGATGAGCTCAAGGAGTCGCTTCGTCTTATTGCATTGTTTGCCGAACAGACGAGAGATACAAGGAAATCTTCATCATTGGGTGTTGATAAAATCCGTTCAGACGGTTTCGGTATCGGTATTGCGGAATCATGGCGCGGGGAAATTGTCGTTGCGGTACATATCACCCATGGGGTTATCGAACGTTGCGTGGTGCGTGATCCATCATTCATTAATTGGCAACTCTTTGGTGAGCTTGCACCGGGAAATATCATTCCCGATTTTCCATTGTGCAATAAGTCACTCAATCTGAGCTATTCGGGTACGGATATGTAATCATATAAAAAAGGTCACTGTTTTAAACAGTGACCTTGAATATGAAGCGTATTATGCGTGACGCAAAGTTTTAATCATGGATTCAGTTTCTCTTAGTTTCGACCATGCTTTGCAACTCACAAAGTATGTTCTTTTTTTGCCATCACCATGGTCAACATGACAAAAGCAAGCCACTTTCACTCCGGGAATTTCACGCTTAACGCGTTCCTTCCCTTGAAATAATAATTCGAGTACTTCCGCAAAAGAAAGTTTTTTGTCATACGCAACTGCGCAAGGTGCATGAGCATAGAGTACGACCGTATCAATATTCTTTTTTTCACGTGCCACACGTATGTGTGATAGCAATACTTCATCCTCTTGGTACATGCGAAGTGGTGAATTCTCAGAAATCAGTTTCGCACCGCCATTAAGGGCAAAAAGATGAATCCGTGAATGCTCACGATGATGTGCGCAAATTTTTTCGTGATGTTTGAATACATCAGGCATCTGATCTCCGTCTGAGCAGGCAACAACAATTGCGCCATTACTTTGATCGATAAGATGTGGATGTACGTCGAGTAACACCCCTGCTTGATCGCGAAAAAAACGAATTTGTATACGATCTTTCTCGGCTAAGGACAACACGCACATAAAACTTCCTCCAATTAAATTTTCACAAAGAACTATGGCATACTGACGGGCAATAAGCCCTCCAAATACACCATGCAAATTCCGTATTCTTACTCCTAAAAGTATTGAGAAAGTTTTTGTGAAAACAATGAATACTTAATAGAGCAAGAATTTACTCTACTCCTCCCAAATACCAATGTAAAGAGCCTCAAGAGGGAGGAGGTGCATAACTCTGTCAACATTTCTTTTTTACATTAAATATGCTACGGTATGCGCACTTATGGAACAGGGTATACATGCCGCAATCGCCGCCGAGCAGGTCTATCAGTGGATGGGTATCCCAATCACGAATACTATGCTTATGAGCTGGATAGTGATTTTTGTCCTTATTTCTATTGCCTTTCTTGTTCGCGCAAAGCTTGCCCTCGTCCCATCGAAGCTTCAGCTCCTTTTTGAGCTCATGGTAGAAACAGTACTAGAGTTCATGACAACGACACTTGGAGATGAAAAAATTGCAAAGAAATACTTTCCGCTCATTGTCACGATTTTCTTATTTATCTTTGTTGGAAACATGCTCGAGTTTATACCGGGAGTGGGTTCAGTCGGCTACATCGTTCACGGTACTGCGGGACATGGAGGTAAAACGGAGTTTATCCCACTTTTGCGTTCCATGAATACCGATCTCAATGTAACGCTTGCGTTGTCGATAATTGTCTTTTTTGTGATTGAAATCTCGGGAATTATGATGGTGGGATTTTTCCGTTACTTCAGTCGATTCTTTAATTTTCATTCATTCGTGGGATTTTTTGTGGGAATCATCGAATTCGTTTCTGAATTTATACGACTCATCTCGTTTTCTTTCCGTCTTTTTGGTAATATCTTTGCGGGAGAAGTGCTTATCACGGTGATATCATATTTTGTTCCGTTTATTATCCCTGTCCCATTTATGGCCTTCGAAATATTCGTTGGATTTATGCAGGCGACAATCTTTGCTCTCTTGACTCTCTTTTTCTTGAAACTTGCAATTACGGAGGCGGAACATTAGGTACCACCCTTCGTATGAGCAATGGAAAGAGAGAATTATTATATTATTAGTATGTATCATTAATTAATTTCACATATATGGATCTCGAATCAGCAAAAACAATTGGTATGGCACTCGCAGCAGGTCTTGGAGTTATCGGCCCCGGGATTGGTATTGGAATTTTGGTTGGACACGCACTTGAGGCGATCGGACGCAATCCGGATGCACAAGGAAAGATATTAACAACAATGTTCATCGGCGTTGCCCTTACTGAGGCGCTCGCTATTTTGGCGCTCGTCTTTGCCGTGTTGGTTGCAAACGGTGCACTCATCAAGTAATTATTTGCATAACGACCCGTGGCAAAAACACCGGCACATATACATGAGCATATATTGAAGCAACTCATTGGTGTTGTGCTGTTTTTGCTGTGTGCCTTGAGTTTCCCCACCACCTCCCTCGCCGCAACCTCCATCTCCGGCACCATCACCACCGACACCACCTGGACCCCTGCAAATAGCCCATATATCGTCACCGACACCCTCACCATTCCCTCCGGAAGCTCCCTCACTATTCTCCCCGGCACCATCATCACGATGAACCCCAATGCCTCCCTCACCGCCTCCGGCACCATCACTGCGCTCGGCACGTTTGCGGAACCCATCACCTTCACCGCTACGACGCCGAATACAGACTGGTCACTTCATATCAGCAGTAACGGCTCGGGAACCTTCACCCACACGAATTTCTCCTCCCTCCTCCGGCTCACCGTCGACAGTGCCACCGCACACTTTACGCATACGGACATGTCCTCTTCATTTGGTATCATTGCAACAAATAATGCAACGGTCACGCTTGATCAGTACGCCATCCATGATGCATACACGAGTGCCATCGACGCAGGCAGTAATTCTTCCATCACCGCCACGGGAGGAATCATCACGAATATCAATACCGGACGTAAATTCGGTGCCCATTACGGCATCCTGCTCCACAATGGTGCAACGGGAACCTTCACCGACCTGACCCTCACCAAGTGCACCTGTCTCAGTGCGATTGGCGCACAAAGTGGTGCCACTCTCTTTCTTGCATCCACCTCCATTTCCCATATGAATGGAGAATACGGTATCTTCCTCGATCACGCCTCTTCGACCGTGCGTGACCTCATCCTCTCCGACACCCTGTACGGCATTACCGAGGTTTCCTCCACGCTCTCCATTACCGGAAGCACGATGAGTGCACTCGGAACCGCACTCTACAGTATCCAATCCACCACCACCGCAACTGCGCTCACCATCACGAATGTGCGCAGTGGCATGATGCTCTCTGAATCTACGCTCGATCTTGACCATGCGACATTCTCCAATATCATTGGTGAATACGGGATCTCCATCGTCGACAGTACTGCCCGCATCACGCACATCATCATGGGGAATTCTCCCTTTGCATACTACGGCATCC
>DIZR01000042.1:2307-2760 GCA_002429425.1 Patescibacteria group bacterium UBA6023 | reverse complement strand
CTTTGCATACTACGGCATCCTCCTGCAATCAGGGGTGCCGTCACTGCTCCTTGCCTCGAGTACTATTACGGGCTTCACCACCGGGATATACTCCCATGATGCACATGTGACTATTGATCATTCGGTCATCGCGCACAATGGGACGGGCATCTTTGCCTATACCGGGGGAGTACCAGAATCCCTTGCACGCATTGCCATACAGCATTCCACTATCGCAGGCAACACGACCGGGGTGACGAATATGGGAAGTTACGGGACAACCCCCACGCGTTATACCGTCATCCTTGCCACCAACAACTGGTGGGGAAGTGCGACGGGGCCTACACATCTGTCAAATCCCACCGGCACTGGTGACAAAGTGTCCGACAATGTCACCTTCACTCCGTGGCTCACCCGGGAGCCAGGCACCACCACTCCACCCGTCTGCGTCACTGAGTGTTATTCCAATGTGCT
>DIZR01000042.1:1719-2246 GCA_002429425.1 Patescibacteria group bacterium UBA6023 | reverse complement strand
TGAATTTGGCCATGATAAAGAACTTTGGCTTCCTGATCTGATAAATCCACGCACTGAAGAATTATTTCTCACTTCTGGCGGAATAAGCCAATATGCTGATATTTACACGAATGAAGTACTCAAGACTGCGTACGACACCAAAGATATCTACCGTTCTTTTGTTACTCAAATGGACGACTTAAAATTAGCGGGAACGATCACGGATTGGAATTCAATCCCCTATGATTGGCGACTTTCTCTGGAAAATATCCTTCTCGGGGGGAAGGTCGTTCCCGGTGGTATTTCATATGCACAAGGAACAAGTACTCCATACATCATTCAAGAATTAAAACGACTTGCATCCACTTCAAAAACTGGCAAGGTGACGATTGTCGCACACTCAAATGGGGGACTGCTCACGAAAGCCCTCACGAATAAACTTGGGAGCGAAGCATCCGCACTTATCGATAAAATTATCTTTGTCGCCGTGCCACAGGCGGGAACACCACAAGCAATTGGTGCAATTCTTCATGGATATGATCAAGGAC
>DIZR01000042.1:0-1682 GCA_002429425.1 Patescibacteria group bacterium UBA6023 | reverse complement strand
CGATCAAGGACTTCCATTCGATGCACTTCCAGTTTTTTTTACTCCCGAAAATGCGAGACAACTCGCTCAAAACATGCCCTCCGCCTACAACCTTCTCCCATCAGAAAACTACTTCACCTATGTTGATGACCCTGCGGTAATATTCTCTACCTCCTCTTCGTTTCTCGCACCATGGGTAGCTCGCTACGGTGACACCATTCACTCCGGCGAAATGTTGCGCAAATTCATCACCGATCAAGCCCGCACTCCACTTCCCGTTTCAGACCCGCTGATGTTCCCCGTCTCGGGAAATCCCACTCTTCTCACTAAAGCAGAAGCAACACACACAACCCTTGACAATTGGACACCGCCACGAGGAGTCCAACTCTACGAAATTGCGGGCTGGGGAGAAGATACGCTCAAGACTATTGAGTATAAAGAGGGAAAGGACACGGTTTGCAGTAATCCGAGCGCATCCACTTGCCCTTCCTACATTATTGTTCCTAAACTCACCTACGATCTCAAGGAAGTCGTCGAAGGCGATGGGACGGTGGTGGTGCCGTCTGCACTCTGGACACCGATGGCGACAGGAGTGAAGAAATATTGGGTGAATTTGCGGGATTATGGTAAATATAATCCGATTGAGACACTTGTAAATGCTAAAAAACATGCCAGTATCCTCGAAGTCCCCGAACTCCGTACCCTCATTCAAAACCTCATCACCAATTCCACTTCAACACTTCCTGCCTACATCACCATCTTTCAACCCGCTGCAAAACTTGACGACAAACGCCTCCGCTTCGTCCTTCACTCACCACTCAATCTCTCCGCGACGGACAACCTCGGCAACATCATAAGCAGTGCTACGAGCACCATCCCCGGCGCAAGCTTCACCACTTACGGCGAAGTCCAAATCCTCAAAGTACCCAAGGGAACGCCGATCACCTTGAACCTCGTCGGTTACGCCTCAGGCTCCTTCACTTTGGATATGCAAGAGATTGACGGCACAAACGCCATTACCGCGTCATCCACCATTTCCGCCGTTCCTTCCGCCACTTCAACCACTGCAACCATGTCCTTCCTTGATGGAACGCTTCAAACCGCAACACCTCTTCTTGTAGACGAGGACGGCAACGGCACCACCGATTTCACCATCAAACCCCAAGTCGGCAAGGAGATTCTTTTTGACATCACCCCACCCGAAGCGCGCATCTCATTCAGTACAAGTACGCAAAAACTATTGATTGAAGGTATCAACGAAAGCGGAAACACTACCATAACCTCCACCACCACCTACCCGCTCCTCAAAAAGAATCAAAAACATTACAAAGGTACTGCCACCACAACCGCAACCATCACCGACGAAACAGGGAACACCACGCTCCTTGTCTACACCGAGAAACTTCCATCACCGAAAAAGCGCGATTCAATCAATCTCGTTTCTCTCACTTACAACAACGCGACAACCACACTCGCCGACACTACGCTCACCTACAAATGGGCGAACAAACCTGACGGCAGTTATCGGATGTTTGTTTCCCACCTGCAAACCTCCGCAACCTCAACAGAATCCCACTACCGCCCAAAAAAGAATGTTACTCTACTTATGGAAACACCAAGGGAACTTGACGACAGCGAGGACGATGATGATTCCGACACCCGACCCATCAAACAGAAACTTCAGGGCTTTATCATTCCTGCAC
>DIZR01000101.1:4715-5769 GCA_002429425.1 Patescibacteria group bacterium UBA6023 | reverse complement strand
TCATGGATCGGGACATATCTCGTCGTGCAACGTGATTTGAAGCTTAGTTTGTGAATT
The DNA here is from genome assembly GCA_002429425.1 of Patescibacteria group bacterium UBA6023. Lineage (GTDB taxonomy): Bacteria > Patescibacteriota > Minisyncoccia > Phycocordibacterales > UBA6899 > MHLP01. The sequence goes on along the minus strand of DIZR01000101.1, from coordinate 5,712 downwards.
GGGACTTGTTTCTCCTTGTTTTCTAAAAGATTTTTTGGTTTGAACTTGCTATACTTTTGGAATGGAAAACACTCAACAAGGAGAAGGTGCTTCGTTAATTGCTTCGGTCATTACGCACCCAGAAAATGATCCACAGCAAGGAGGAAAAATTTACAAAAAGATTAGGACCATTGCTGTTGTGTCGGTCTTGTTCATTGTGTTGTTTATTGTGTTTTTGTATCGCAATCAGTTTCACGTAGGGTCACCCGATGACTACACACTGGTACCGGACAAAATATCTGAAAGCGCCGCAATTACCGTGAAGCTTCCCGAGGATATTTCATTTACGAATTTTGACCCGGCGCAGTCACTGAAGTTTTCGCCGGTAATCAGGGGCACATGGCAGACACCTCCATCATCTTCAGGAAAAATTTACTATTTTCTTCCCTCGCAAAAATTAACGGTCGGGGAATATCATCTTGTCACGCTCAATAGACCGGAACTCAAAATGGAAAAAATGTTTTCGGCGGATAATGACCCCTCAGTACTTGCAATTTTCCCCAAGCAAGAAACTGAAGTGAATGAATATTCAAATATTACGATTATGTTTAGCAGACCAATGGTCGCTCTGAGTACACTGTCTCAGAATGCCGACATCACTCCTCCTGTTGATATTATCCCCAAAACGGATGGAAGATTTAAGTGGATTACCACACGTACACTGCAATTTATTCCCACAAAACGATTATTGCGTTCCTCATCTTACACAGTAAATGTACGAGATGGTCTCCGCTCCCTTGATGGTGTGCAAGTTCCGGCATTCACTCATGTGTTTACTACCCGCACGCTTAATTATCAGTCGCTGTATGCAGATCTTACCCAAACGCAGACACTCACTCATGATCGACCATTTCGCGTTTATTTCAATCAGCCCTTTGATCTTTCGAAAACACAATCACAGATCACCCTTTCTGTTGCGTCTGCAACATTCCCAAAATCTTTTGTCGCCGCATATGGC
>DIZR01000101.1:0-4605 GCA_002429425.1 Patescibacteria group bacterium UBA6023 | reverse complement strand
CTTTTGTCGCCGCATATGGCACACGTCAAGTGCGTGATGAAAAGACAGGTAAAATAGCAACGCTCACCGATCAATCGGTACTCGAGATATTTCCGACAAGCGATATACATGGAAGAAAATATTTGTGGGACTTTGGAGAGACGTACACAGTGAACATTTCCGGTGCGGTACCGCTTGAGGGAGATGTGAAGCTCGCCACTCCTTTACGGGAATCGATAAAGATTACTCCGATCATCGAGAGTGTCTCGGCGCAATCGGATCGGAGTAATTTGGTGACGACCGAGCTTTTTGATCCGACCGGTACGCTCACGTTTCGCGTGCNNTGACCTTCGTGCTTCGGATATTAGTGGAAAGGGGATAACGAAGATTGTCTATGGCGAAAAGTGCGCCGAGCCGGAGGTTGGAGAAGAAATTCAGTACAATACCAGTGACTGTAAAAAAGTTGATGATCAAAAAAGTATCGTGATAAGTTTTGATGCACAACAATTCGGGATGAAAGAGACTTCGGTCATCACGATGAAAAAATTAGTGAATACGGATGGCGTTACACTTAATACTAGTCCACTTACGCAAAATTTCACTACCTTTCCAAAATTTGAGATTCAAAGTACAACACCAGGGAATAATACAAAAAATGCTAGCCTCGCTGCGATCCGGATTTGTAGTACTGTTCCGCTTGCTACTCCGACTGACGAAGAATTTTATAAAAAAATTCGCTCAAACATGATGATTGGTCTCTGGAACTGGGATAGATCTTTTTTGTTGACATCATTTTATTCCGGTCCAAATGGAGATTCTTGTCCGATTAACACATTTCAAACAACGATTCGATATGGACTTGTGCCAAAGTTTGCATATGAGTTCACGCTTGACTTGGATGATCACTTTGGGCAACACCTCACGCAGTCTATTCATTTCACAACGAAGGATGCCGATCCACTTGCGAAAGGTTTTGTCCATCTTCAGCCGACCGTGTTGATGACCCCTCCGGAACGCACAATACTCACCTATGGTCTCGATTTTATGGATGAAATGGATATGACAATTTGCAAAGTCACTCCAGAGACCATGTTATCGTACCGTGCATTTCCTCCTAGCATTAAAGATAGCTCCGCATCGCTCAATTGTCTCGAACGAAAAACAAAGCATCTCAAACTTCCAGAATCTTATGCCACAAGAAAATATTTGCGGATTGATGTGAAGGATTATTTTCCGGATACAATAGGGAATTATGTTCTTGTTTTTTCAAATCCCGGGTATCGTCGGGTTTCTCGCGTGTGGGATAATGTGACAAACAAAGAAAATCTTGTTCTTGGAGAACAGCTGTTTGAAAAAACGTATGTAACGGTCACTGCACTTGCGGTTGGCTCAAAGCAGGTTGAACGTGGTGATAGAGGATATTATTATGCACCAGATAAATCGAATCGTGAATTGCGTGATTCGTTCATGAAAGATAAGTGGCCGACCAATCTCTATTGGGTGAATTATTTTAAGACGCTCACCCCAGTACTTGATGCAGTCGTTACTCCGTATATAAAAACAAAGGTTGCAATCTCCGCACTCCCTTCACAGAAAACGGACGCAGAAGGAATAGTTGAGACTCCTTCTGCGGACGACGTCATTGGTGCGATTGTATCAGTGGGAAGTGATAGTGCGGTTGTGAGTAATTTGAGTGATGCGCTTTCGTATGCACAAAATGCTGGACCTTCACGGCGTGAATATGTTTACACTGACCGACCAATTTACCGTCCGGGGGACACGGTCCACATCAAGGGTATCTCACGCATTGGTTATGATGGAGTATTTGAGATCCCAACTGGAAGCGCAACACTCGAAATACGCAATGCACAATATGAAGTCGCCCGCACGGAAAAAGTAACATTCAGTAAGAACGGTACATATGAAATGTCTTTCATGCTCGATGCTAAGGCACCACTCGGTTATTATCCAATCAGTACGAACACTGGCGGGTACGGATCATTTCAGGTTGAGGAGTATGTTGCTCCGCAGTTTAAAATCGATCTTTCTCCTGACAAAGAAGAATATATTTCAGGCGAAAAAGCCGTACTCAATATTGCCGCGAATTATTATTTTGGGGTCCCGATACAGGGTGGAGATGTGGAGTACCGTATCGTATCGCAAGATTATTATTTTGACCGTTATCAAGATGGGTACTTTAGTTTCGGTAGAAGTTGGTACAACAATGAGAATGGCTGGTATGGCGATCACTTCCTTGCATCGGGAAAGTTGAAACTTGGAAAAGATGGCAAGGGTGTCATTACTCAAGAGGTGAATATTGATAAACTTTTCACGGGTAATTACAAAAATCAAAGCAAGATACTTACGTTCTATGTCACTGTCAAAAATGAGAATGGACAATCAGTGACCAAGCAACAATCTATGATTGTGCATCGTGGGACATTTTACGCCGGACTCACGATGGATGATTATTTTGTTGTGGAAGGTGGTTCGGGTTCGGTACGCATAAAGACCGTTGATACCAAGGGCAAGCCGATTCAAAAGAAAAACCTCGAACTGCTCCTGGAAAAAATAGAGTGGAAGTCGTATAAACGCCAAGAGGTTGATGGAAATTTTTATTACCGTACTGAACGTACAAAGACCAAAGTGAAAAGTACGAATATTGATACGGATCAGAATGGAAATGGAAATTATTCCTTCACTGCGGGAACAGCGGGGGAATATGAGTTCACAATCACGGGAACAGATGAACTCGGAAATGCGGTTGCCACGCAGTATGATTTCTATGTTTCGGGACAATCCGCCATTAATATTCGTCCGACCAACAACGCAACACTCGAACTTGTCGCGGAAAAGACCGCCCTCAACGTGGGAGACATCGGTTCGTTTGTGATCAAGTCTCCGTATCAGAACGCAAAGGCATTGATCACACTCGCACGTGGAAACACCTATGAACACAAGGTGATTAACATCAATTCACAATTAACGCAGTACAAATTTAATACAACCGAGCAATATATTCCCAATGTGGTTGCGAGCGTACTCCTTCTTTCTCCTCTTCCGGAAATAAAATACGGTGAAGTGTACTACACGGTCGGCGCAAAAGAGAAAGAGCTCAGCATTGCGATTACTCCAAGCAAGAAAAAATATTTACCCGGCGAGGAAGTGTCGCTTGATGTGGAGGTGAAAGACTCAAGTGGAAATCCTGCACAGGCGGAGGTTTCGCTTTCCGTTGTTGATATGAGCGTACTTGCACTTGTTGGAAATCCCAAGAAACATCCGGTGACATTTTTTTATGATGGTGAACCGCTCACTATTCGCACCGCAATGAATGTGAAAAATGTTTTGAATGTTGCAGAAATTCCTATGGGGACTAAGGGCGGATCAGGCGGTGGTGGGGATGATCTCGAAAAGAAGAAACGTGGTGTGTTCCGCGATACTGCATATTGGAATGGTGTCATTGCAACAGACGCAAACGGAAAGGCGCATGTGAAGTTCACCCTGCCTGACAATCTTACTGCTTGGCAGGTGGAAAGTGTGGGAATCACCAGAAACACAAAAGTCGGCGCCGGATACAGTGACTTCACTGCACGCAAATCGATTATGGCGCTTCCACTCAAGCCACGCTTCATTCTTCCTGGAGACAGTTTTGCGATAGGTGGAACGATATTTAATGAGACAGACACCGTACAGAAATTAACTGTTTCAGTTGTTGCGCCGACACTCACGCTCACGGGAAGTCACGAAACAAACGTTACGGTGGAACCGCACACATCGATCAGTATCTCATTTCCCGCACTCGCACCAGAGTCTGTCAACTCGGGTCGCCATGAGTTCACCCTCTCAGCAAAAAATAATGATTATGAAGATGTTGTCTCGAGTTCATTCCCGATTGAGCGTAATGATACATATGAATTTACCGCGACTGCGGGACGGGTGACCGATACAAACTGGAAGGAGCAGCTCTACCTCCCTAAAAATATTATTTCCGATCGTGGTGCCCTTACTATTTCAATGAGCGCAACCATGGCGACGATTCTTGATAGCGCGATACAAGGAATGATTATTTATCCATACGAGTGTAGTGAACAGGTTGCAAGCAAACTGCGTACTATTGCCATTGTGAAACAAAACGCGCAATTATTTGGTACAACAACTCCCTTGTTGCCTTCGCAAGTACTCATCGGCGACCAGGTCTTTACTATTGACCAAATAGTACAAAACGGATTAGCGAAGCTATATCAAAATCAAAGACCAGATGGTGGAATGCCATACTATCCGCATCTCGATGCTGATTTCCGCGTGACCCTCGAAACGCTCGAGACATATATTGATGTGAAGCGAGCAGGTTATGCGGTGGATGAGAATAAGATGAATCAATCCGCGCAATATGTGTTTAACTTTATCAATTTTCCTCACCCGAATTATTTATTGTCGAGCGAGGATATTATTACCAGTTCATACGTGCTCTCACGACTCCAAAATAATAATCGATGGGAAAGTCCCGCAATGCGGGAAAAGTTGGTTGCGTATGCGGGTGACAAAGCATTGGTGCACAATGGACTCAGTACTCCCGCACTTGCGTATCTTGCTATTCTTTCCACTCAAGAACAATTTGGAGCACTC
>DIZR01000015.1:1649-3039 GCA_002429425.1 Patescibacteria group bacterium UBA6023 | reverse complement strand
TATGGCCGAAGATTTGATTCCTGCACTTAGTCCATGGTATCCAAGAAAGAATATTAAAAACCTTGAGGGGAGACTCTTTAGTGATGAGCGCATTGCGGGCGTTGATGCGCGCGTCCTTCGTGATGCTGATGGAAAAATGCTTCTTGCGTACGCATTCATCAATAGAGAAAAACTGCTCATAACGAGTGGTGAAGAAGCATTTACCACACTACTCACACGCGAGCGAGCAAAGAATGATACCTCAATAGTCCAGTAATGTTGCCATATGCGTGAGCATTCACGTATGATGATAGAACTTACATATTGAATGATAACTAATTTTTCTTAAAAACATATCCAAACGTATAAGTCTTAAATAATTCACCTATGACCACACACATACTAAATTTCAAAAAGAAACTTGAGGAGGAAAAAGTTATACTCATAAAGCAATTACAAGAAGTGGGACGAATAAACCCTGATGACACGACCGACTGGGAACCTGTCGCGGCATCACTTGATATCAATCAGTCAGAAATTGAGGAGCGCGCAACAGAGATAACAAGCTTTGAAGATCGCAGTGCGGTTGAGTACGAACTCGAAGGTAGGCTCAATGAAATTAATGCCGCACTAGTGGCAATTGCAAACAATACATATGGAATTTGTAAGGTCTGTAAATCTCCCATTGAAGAGGCGAGACTTGAAGCGAACCCATCCGCAATGACCTGTATGGCACACATGGAATAATTTGCTTTATGGCTTTTGCAAAACTCTATTCAATTCAACCCACACTCGGAGGAGGAAATCGGATCACTATCGAGGCGGATCTCACAAAAGGTCTCCATGCATTTACTATTGTTGGTCTTGCTGACAAAGCAGTTGAAGAATCACGCGACAGGGTGAGTGCGGCGATAAAAAATAGTGGATGGAAATCACCGAAGCAACGTAATCAAAAAATTACGATCGCACTTGCACCTGCCTCACTCAAGAAAGAAGGTCCTTCATTCGACCTACCTATTGCATTGTGTTACTTGCTTGCAACCGAAGACATTCGCTTTGTTACGGAAGACAAAATTTTTGCCGGAGAACTTGCATTGAATGGTGAGGTTCGTGGAATACGTGGAGCACTTGCGCTTGCGCGTAAGGCAAAAGATCTTGGTATTACGGAAATTTTCGTCCCAAAAGAAAATGCAAGGGAGGCGGCGCTTGTATCCGGTGTGATCGTATATCCCGTTACTTCACTCAAAGAACTCATTGAACATCTCACTCCTGATGTGAAAGACATGTCACCACATGTACGTATCATTCCACAACCACACACCCCACTTGATGTACATCACGACAAAACCGCACCACATTCTTTTAACGATATTCGTGGACAAGAAACAGCAAAACGTGGACTCATGATTGC
>DIZR01000015.1:0-1537 GCA_002429425.1 Patescibacteria group bacterium UBA6023 | reverse complement strand
CTTACTGAAGAGCATGCGCTCGAGGTGACCGCGATACATTCTGTTGCGGGAGTACTTCGGGGTGAGATTATCACCGCACCACCAATGCGCTCACCACATCATACTTCATCTTATGTTTCTATTATTGGTGGAGGAGCAATCCCCAAACCAGGAGAGGTTACGCTCGCACATCGAGGAGTGCTTTTTCTTGATGAATTTCCTGAATTTGATAAACGGGTGATCGAATCACTGCGACAACCGCTCGAAGAAGGATTTGTGCACATTTCGCGCGCAAAAGGCTCGGAGCGATTTCCCGCGGAATTCATCCTTATTGCGGCAATGAATCCTTGCCCATGCGGATATTGGGGTGATGCAAAAAAACCATGCGTATGCGTACCAGGAACCATCGCACGATATCAACGAAAAATCTCCGGACCAATCATTGACCGCATTGATCTGTGGATCGAGGTGCCACGCCTTGCACACGACACACTTGCTCCAGGAAAACACAAAGGCAATAGCGCAGAACTTGCAGAGCTGCAATCCGGCATCGCTCGTGCTCGTGCACATCAAGCAAAACGTTTTGCCGGCACGGGAATCACCCTCAATGCAAAAATGGGTGTCCGTGCTATTGATAAATATATTCAGGTTGATGATATCGTGATGACGGTACTCAACGAGAGCGCAAAACGTCTCGACCTTTCACCGCGCGCATATCATCGTATCTTAAAACTTGCGCGCACGATTGCCGACATTGATGAATCACGCTTTATAAAAGAAGCACACATCCTCGAAGCACTGCAGTATCGCCCCAAACGCTTATTCGCGTAGAGCGCATTCATGAATGACGAACTTCTTCGTTGTGGAGCCTCTGCAACTCGGTCAACATATATGAATATGTCTCCTTCGTCGCTTTCTCCTCGCCTCGAATTTCCTTCATTTATGAATGTGCTACTGTTCAACATAGCGTGAGATGTATTTTGGATGTAGCTATTTTTTATGCATCGCAATTTTTGCGACTCTTTTTTCAAGTGCATCGATTGGACGGAGAAGTTTTTCTTGTTTTTTTGAAAGAAGATTGAAATGTTTCACCTCATCAAGATCTTCCGCAACTTTCCATGCCCCATTACCGGTAATCCAATCTTCAGAAGAATATTTTCGCAGGTCAATGGGCCGTGAAAAAGCCCGAAGTGTTTTGATTCCCTTCAGGTCATAATATTCATTGAAGTATGACATGGTAAGCTCGCGCAACGTGCGATACACTGGATCACGATACCGTACGTATGCATGATTCCCTTTACTGATTGCCCCCCAATGTCCATCACGTTTAAAAAGCGCTATGACATGATCAAAATCATCATTGGTTGCAGTCATATCCATAAGTAACGGACGTTCACCATTCACCCAAAATGCGACTGCTGCAACGAGTGCCCCTTCAATACAATGTGCATGGCGATTCGCGAGCACCTCACGCACCGACATACAAGAATCACCATCAGGCTCAAAATTTTGCGGAATCGCAGAAACAAAATCTTGAATTTTCTCGGGAGTATTCAGT
>DIZR01000065.1:3093-4161 GCA_002429425.1 Patescibacteria group bacterium UBA6023 | reverse complement strand
GTTCAAATGCGCAACGATTCCTATTTTCGTTTCTTATAGTATTATCTGCCATCACCACTTCAGCGGACGCGCCATGTTCCCTTTCAATTTTTTCCAACTTTTTAATAAATTCTTTTAATATCATTTTGTACAATAAATGATTAATCTTTCTTACTCAAATAATGCTTCATGAATAGAGCCCCTTATTGAAGTATTTATATCCTTTGCCAGCATCTCATCACCCTCAACCATGTCCAAAATTAGTCTGATTTTTTCCTTCGATAACAAATGCTTGGGAATATCCATATCAAAAGCAACTTCTCTTATTTCATCTTCAGTAATAGTGAAGGTTGTTTTTCTCATACACATTGCTTATTGTTCTTGAAAATTAATTTCTTTCTCACAACTCAAACAAAAATACTTACACGATTTAGCATCTTGCCCCTTGTCTTTCCATTGCCCAGTTTCTACTATAATAGAGTAATAATGTGTTTCATTTCTCGTAACACCAACACACTCATTGCCATCTTTGCAGTGTGGGCAAACATACACTTTTGATTGCTCGTTTGTTTGCATAAAAATAAGACCATCAAATTAACAATGGTCTGATCTTTGATCGAAACAAAAATAATGTCAACTACTTGAGTCGATACTTTCCCGCTTCGATAAATTCAAGATACCCCTTATCTCTCAATACCTGTAATTGCTGTCGAATTTTTGGCTTTATGTGCTTATTTTCAGGATGGATAATTTGTAAGTCAGGCTCAAAATTATATATATCTTGTAAAGAAAATTCTTTTTTATCCAAGGAATCAATGCAGTTCATAATATCGAGGACCCAACCTCTCGCATCAACTTTATTAATTTCTTTCAAAAAAACAGTTTTTTGCCATTTATCTAACACTTCTTTTTTATCAACCTCCACTCCATTTTGAATATAAGAAATTTGTCCCGCTTTAGGTATTTTTGAAAATAAAATATTTGAACCAACCCAACCAGCCCTGCGCGCAGTCTCTTTCAGTGGTTTTCTCTTTTCAATAATTTCAGAAATAAAAAAATGTTTCGGTACCACGAAAAAATTATTCACAT
>DIZR01000065.1:1218-3055 GCA_002429425.1 Patescibacteria group bacterium UBA6023 | reverse complement strand
GATTCCAAATAGCCCATAAAGAAAAAATTAGGTTTTATCGCAGAGTTTATTCTTTCAATCATCTTTGAATACGCACCAGCGGGAACCACCTTGCCCATATTTCCTTTTTTTGATTTTAACTCGAAGTCTTCAGCGCACCGATCACAATAAAAATCCGCAACTGGTTTATTGTTTGAATATTGAGTAATCTGAGGGTTTCCACAACTTGGACAATAAATCTCACTACTAACCCACCCCTCACTTAAAACACGAATCTTTTGAGATGCGCTCTTAAAATTTTTTGTGGTGGTTTTCCCTAACGATAAATTCATACTGATATAATTGGAATAAATAACCCTTATATTTTATAAATTGATCTGATACTGTACACGCTTTGTTTTTATTCGTATGTCTAATTCTTTCAAAGAAAGCAATGCGTAACTCTTACTTTCTGGATGTAGACTAATGAAGCAAAAACGGTATCGTTCAGCAAGTTTATCTGCGAGTCGAAATTCATTTTCTGTCGCCCCAAAGAAAAAACCGTCAGGATTATTGATGAGCTTCTTTTGTGTTGTCTTTAGCTCAATCAATATAAGTTCCTCGATTGGAGTACTAAAAATATCAATACTGTCCACAGAAGGAAGCAGAACGAGATCAAAAGCGCGAGAAAACGTCGTTGGCAAATCAAGGCGTTTTAAAACCTCTTTTCTCTCTTCTTTGTTTGGTTGTCTAAATCGTAAATCTGACGCCAGCAAAAAATCAGCCGCAGTGTTTTCAGTTTTGTTATTTTTGAGAGTCGCGGTGTATGAATGTTCGTGTGCCACACACCGATTAGATCATGAGAACGTGCATAGATCAAGATCAGAAACTATTACAGCTTTTTACTCCCCCTTAATCTTCTTAGTCTTCTCTGCTCTTTTTATACGTGTCTCCGCTTTCCCGACACCGTCAACCATGGGGAGGCTCTCCGGCATCGTACCGCCAAGGCTCGCAATTGTGTTGCGCACCTTTTGTCCGACATAGTAGTGCGCAAGATTTGCCTCACCCTCGTTCTTTACGCCATCTCGCTTTAGCTTTGCCTCGGTTTGTGTTGCACGAAATAAATTTGCGGCGAGTTCTTCGCTGTTCATATGGTCGAGTATCTTTTGTGTCTTTCCAAGTTTCTTGCGTACGTGAATATCCTTCATGGTCAGCCCACCGTACAATCCTTTGTATCCATGATTCTGAAAGATGGCGAAATTTTCTACGCCTGCCACTCTTGCAGTTTGCACTAAACTTGTATTATGCTTCTTCATCTCTTCGCGTAACTTCACGCGATTATGGTCTTCAATGAGATTATCTGCTGTCTCTTGCCGATGTGTTTGAATCGCAAAATACGTTTGCCCCTTCGCAACAACGACTTTTGTCGGGTCAGAATTTTGCACAACCAAATAACACGCGTAACGTGACAAAAAAATAGTTTCTATTGGTCTTTCTGCCCCAGATCCAATTGGTACCATTTCGCCCGTATGGACAAAATGGTTGTGGATAACTTCCCCACTGTTCTCGCAAGCTGTTTTGGCTTTTTCAATGACTGCTAAAAATTTTCGGTAGTCAGGATACTCTAGTTCCCTGGCGAGCTCGCGCGAAGACCAGTACTCCTTGCCTTCATCGTCGAGATGCTTTATTGTTTCAAATTGATTTTGTTTCATGCTATTTCTGGTACATTATTGTGTAAACAATAGTAGCACTATCCAAAATTCGAGGAGCTATGCTACTCCTGTGGATATGTGTCTTAGTTTAGTTGCAAAAAATAAGCCTTAAACCAAATGGAATGCATACCCCCCAAGGAGAGACCTTTCAAAGCCAAGGACTCACC
>DIZR01000065.1:0-1054 GCA_002429425.1 Patescibacteria group bacterium UBA6023 | reverse complement strand
CGTACTCCCTGCGGTGCGGCCAAAGTTTTCGGGGGTGTAGAGCTCGCTTACGACGAGTGGGAGGTATTGATAAACTCCTGGGATAAGTGCGCGGAGATAGTAGTCGTAGACATATTCCCCCGGTGCGAGTTGGTCGACATACGCAAAGATGCGATCATCATGATTCTCGACGGAGCTCGGATAGAGCGGTTGCAATGTCGTTGCTCTGTTTCCGTACATCTCGTCACTCACCACACCATCGGTATTATTGTTTGGTCCGATCGATTTTCCCTGAAAAGAGAACATTCCCGTGAAACTACGACTGAACCATGACTCGCCGCTCTGTGCTCCACCATTCATTCTGTCGTTGGATTGTGTCGTATTTGTGGTACCAAGACTTTTATCTTCGGTCGCAAAGTTTTGATTTACTATTTCCACTCCTGCGGGAATAAAGTCCTCGAGCGTCACATGAGAACGCAACTTCGGAACACTGATGATCACTCTCCCATGCAATACTTCACCTTGTGTTGCGCTCGTAACAGGATGCGCAAATACGGTGTCATCAAGTGTGTAGAGTGCACGACGCACACTGAATCCTTCATCGCGCGGGGCAATCGATGCGGTCGGGAGATAATAGCGCAACAGCATGTCGTAGTAGTACGCATCATTTTGAATTCCCAGATTCTTTTTCGTGAAGAGTATGTTTTCTACGACACCCTTTTTGAGCATACTCACGGGGACACTTGTCGCATATGTAGTAAGAATATTTTTCTTTGTGAACTCCGCCGAAAGCAGTGGCGTAGTATCAAGCGAGACCGCAAGGCTCATGTGTGCATTTGCCTCATTCTTCCATTTGAGATACTCGGTCATCGCGTCAATAACGGTGATAGTATTATACGTCGATGCCCACCCGCCATCATGTGCCTTGCCTGTTTTTATTGCACGCAAGTATCCTTCGAGGAGTGGTGTGTCACGCTTCGCTTCCGCAAATGCTTTGACGGCAAGTGCGGTATTCACGATGGCGTTTTCGGTAAAGCGTGATGGCATATCCGCGCTTGGGTTAACGGTCGTACCA
>DIZR01000096.1:263-2913 GCA_002429425.1 Patescibacteria group bacterium UBA6023 | reverse complement strand
AGATGTGTATAAGAGACAGGCAATAACCTCCCCATTCATTGGCTCATTCTGTAATATTGCCATAAGACGATCAAGGCCCCAAGCAATTCCACCATGCGGTGGAGCGCCAAATGCAAACGCTCCAAGAATATGTCCGAAATTTTTCTTAATACTTTCTTCAGTATGCCCCATGATCTCGAGTACACGCGTGAGTGCTTCGGGAGCATAATTGCGAATACTCCCGCCACCAATCTCGAAACCATTGAGTGCAATATCATACTGCGTCGTGATAATTTCACTAATTTTTTCTTTTTTCATAAGCCAATTCATATGCTCATCTTTTGGTGCTGAAAATGGATTGTGCGTAAATGTCCACCCACCCCCATCAGTCTTTTCAAAGAACGGGAAATCGACGACCCAACAAAATGCAAGTAAGTCCGGGTCATTTTTATCTTCACGAATGTCGGGTTTATCGTTACCATATTTTTCCATTGCCTCTTTGTAAGTAAATCGCGGGAATGGAATTGTTTGGATTCTTTTGTGTGGATAAATTTTCTGAACGAGTTCAATCAAGAGGCGTTCATTAAGTTCCATGACATCCTCTTGTTTCACAAAGCTCAGCTCCATATCGAGTTGAGTAAATTCTGGTTGTCGATCACCGCGCGTATCCTCATCACGCATACATCGTGCAAACTGAAAATATTTCTCAAAACCCGCAACCATGAGCAATTGCTTATATTGTTGTGGTGATTGCGGAAGAGCATAAAATTTACCCTGCTCAATGCGCGATGGAACAAGATAATCACGCGACCCTTCGGGTGTCGATTTTGTAAGCAATGGTGTCTCAATTTCAACAAACCCTTCAGCAGAAAGAAAATTACGTACAAAAAGTTCAACATCGTGTCGTGCACGAATATTTGCTTGCATTCGGGGACGGCGAAGATCCAGGTAGCGATAAGTAAGTCGAACATCTTCACCGATATCCCGACCGTCTCCTCGCACGTCAAGTGGTGGAGTTTGTGCCTCATTGAGTACGGTAATTCCAAAAATTTCCAATTCAATGTCACCGTTTTGTTTATCTTTTTGGATGTTTTTTTCTGGACGTGCATTCACCTTTCCCCGTACTTCGACAACCCACTCTGGACGTACGCGTGAGGCGACCTCTTGTGCGTCCTTTGCATTTGGCAGAACAACACCTTGGACGTATCCCGTTTTATCACGAAAATCAAGGAAAATAAGCTTGCCTTGATCACGCCGAATATCAACCCAGCCCATAAGTGTTACCTCTTCGCCAATGTGCTCCTTAAGTGTTTTTATGTAGGTACGTTCTGTCATAGTGTCTTATACTATCGTATTATTTATTGATTGGAAAGATACGGCAAGGAAATAGCACTCCTTTACTTTCGGTAGAAATATTCTCTACTTTGTAGGTTCCTTTACCTTTTTATTATGTGATGTAGCATAAATATGGGAGTTGCTGTTTTACATAGGAGTATGAAAAATGAACGTATTCAATCATCTGGAATTTTCTGGTCACGAAAAGGTTCTTTTTTGTCATGATCAAGCATCGGGATTATCTGCGATTATCGCGATCCACAACACACGTCTTGGTTCTGCACTCGGGGGCTGTAGAATGTTGCCATATCGAAATATGAATGCAGCATTAACAGATGTGCTACGTCTTTCAAGGGGTATGACGTATAAATCTGCAATTGCACGACTTCCGTTTGGTGGAGGAAAAGCAGTCATTATCGGTGACCCACAAAAAGCAAAAACAAGAGAGCTGTTACGTGCAATGGGGAGATGTGTTGATTCGCTCGGTGGACTATATGTCACAGCAGAAGATATGCATATCACAAATGATGATTGCGGTGTTATGGCTGAGGTTACACCTCACGTTGATTGGGTCATTCCCGGTTTCCACGGTAACTCATCGGCAATGACCGCTTATGGAGTTGAGCAAGGAATCCTCGCTGCAATTCGATTCATGCATCGCTCTCAAAATGCAACATTGGCTGGACACAGTTGCCTCATTCAAGGTATCGGTAAAGTAGGTTTCCCACTTGCGCATAGCTTGAAACAACAAGGCATGAAGGTCTATGTCACGAGCACAAATAAAGAAACAGCGGAACGCGCACGCAATGAGCTTGGTGTCGAGGTTGTCTCTCTTCAAAAGATGCTCAATGTTCCCGTTGATGTGTATGCCCCATGTGCGACGGGAGCGGTCATCAATGACCGGACAGTCAACCGTATCAATGCATCAGTGGTCTGCGGTTCGGCAAATAATATTTTGTTACGCCCCGAACACGGTGAAATGCTTCGACAACGTGGAATTCTTTTAGTTCCGGACTATGTGGCAAATTGTGGTGGCGTAATCGATGCGTTCTATTATCTGCAGAGCGCAAATACTTATTCTCGTGAAAAGGTTGAGGAACATGTTCGTTCGATTGCATACACCCTTGCAATGGAAATATTCTCTCGGTCAATTCTCGAAGGACGTGCGACAAATACTATCGCCGATGAGATTGCAGAATCATACGTTCATTCCTAATTTGTTTCATTCACAATATCCATCAATTTTGACGGATATTTTTTATTATCAAAAATGGGAAAAGAATTACAACTATTCAAAATTACGCAGAAAATGCGATATGTGCACGATGAGGAGTAT
>DIZR01000096.1:0-201 GCA_002429425.1 Patescibacteria group bacterium UBA6023 | reverse complement strand
TGAGGAGTATTGCCTTTCCACATGAATCCTTCAATAAAAAAATGGGTAATTGCAATAAAAAAGAAAACTTGAATCGTCGTCGCAGTTCCCCCTCCTTGGATAATGTATGTCAAAAATATTCCCAAAAGTGGTATTCCGAGCCAAAATAATTTTGTGTTCGGAAGTATGTAACGATAGAAAAAATTATGCATTATTATACTA
>DIZR01000005.1:9917-10180 GCA_002429425.1 Patescibacteria group bacterium UBA6023 | reverse complement strand
CGTATTCATATACGTTGACTGAGTCGCTGGGGCCCCGCAACAAAGCTATGTGCAAAAATCTTAAAGAATATATGTTCCGTGGATGTCATCACGTATAACGCTTCCATTCTCCATAGTGATCACTCGGCGTTTTAATGAATCAATGATTCCTTTATTGTGCGTCGTTAAAATAACGGTCGTGCCCATGTCGTTGATTTTCTTCAGTATTTGAATGATGTCGTAGGTATTGACCGGATCAAGATTGCCCGTTGGCTCATCGGCGA
>DIZR01000005.1:9124-9796 GCA_002429425.1 Patescibacteria group bacterium UBA6023 | reverse complement strand
TTGCCCGTTGGCTCATCGGCGATAAGCACATCAGGCTGGCTCACGATGGCACGTGCAATTGCAACACGTTGTTTTTCGCCGCCGGACAATTCGTGTGGAAAATGGAGTGCCTTGGAGCTGAGGTCAACAAGCTCAAGCACCTGTGGAACATCAGAGTGAATTTCTTCATCAGGTCGTCCTGCTGCCTCCATCGCAAATGCGATATTCTCATATGCAGTTTTATTCTGCAGTAAGCGAAAATCCTGAAATACTGTACCAATACGACGACGGTACTCAGGGACGTGAGTGGATTTAATCGTGTGCACATTGGTCGATTCAAAAAATACGGCGCCGGAAGTCGGGCGATCCTCCGCAAGCAAAAGGCGCAAGAGCGATGTCTTCCCTGCTCCTGAATGCCCGACGATTGAAATGAATTCTCCGGACTCAATGCCAAATGTCACGTCCTTGACTGCGGCATGGTCTGAATATAACTTCGTAACACTATCAAAATAAATCATACGTTCGTATAGTATACCGCATTACACATATTTTCAAAGATGCCCACAGTCAGTTTTGCATAAATGCGACCTATTCGTTATAGTTTCAATAGATATCTGAACAAGGAAAGAGCAAGTGCGCAAAAATCGATCGTATGTGCTTGAGGGAGATCAGTTACCTATCGTATTGAAACAT
>DIZR01000005.1:3735-9072 GCA_002429425.1 Patescibacteria group bacterium UBA6023 | reverse complement strand
CAAGATTACTCACGGCGATCACCAGGCGGTAATCATTTCCGCAATGTGGATACCTCTTATCATGAAGCTCGGGAATGAGAAATTTAAAAAGAGTGAGCTTCTTATGCTTATGCAAAAACTCGTTGATGCTCGATCCACTAAAGAATCCTCAATGATAATTGTCAATTGGGCAAAAGAGCTCCGTTAACAAAAAGAAGTCCTGCGACTTCTTTTTTTATCCAACTTGGGAATCCGACACCCGAGTGGGGAACTTTATAATTGTGGGAGATTTTTTTCCGCTTCAATGAATTCATCGATCTCACCATCCTCAAGAACGGCATCGACTTTCGATGTCTCGACTCCCGTGCGGTGATCCTTTACCATTTTGTATGGATGAAGTACGTACGAGCGAATTTGATTCCCCCATTCAACTTTCGTAGTCTTTGATACGTACATTTTTTCCTTTTCTTCATTCGTCAGTGACTCACGGAGATGAAAGACTTTTGCTGCAAGTATCTCAAGTGCACGTTCGCGGTTTTGCAATTGCGAACGTTCCGCAGACACATGCACCGCAAGTCCCGTCGGCTCATGTACCGCGCGTACCGCAGTCTCGCGTTTATTCACATTCTGCCCTCCTGCGCCCCCTGATCGGGAATATTCAAATCGGACTTCTGCTTCGGGAAGTGCTTCGATCTCTCCTTTTTTAAATTTCGGAATAACTTCGACCATTGAAAATGACGTGTGCCGCTTTGCGTTCGCATTAAAAGGAGAAATGCGTACGAGACGATGTACGCCCGACTCATGCTTTAATTCTCCGTACGATGCTTTGCCATTTATCTCAAAACAAACATTGCGATACCCACCGTGATCGTTCATGTGTTCATGTAATATTTCATACCCCCACCCCTTCCGTTCACAATATTTAACATACATACGCAGGAGCATTGCGGAAAAATCTTCTGAGTCATCACCACCCGCACCCGAAAAAATAGTGATGATCGCATTTGCTTTGTCGTACTTCCCACCACCTATGGCGACAACTTTTAATTCTTGAAGTTCCTTCCTCATTGCCTGCGCCTTATCCTTATCTGCCCAAAAATCTGACGCGAGCATCGCCTCTTCAATTTCCTTAATGCGTATTTCTGCGGGATTCATCTTGTTATTCTTGCATATTTCATCACAAATATACATACCGTGACAAAAATTCAGCCCCATTCTGAAAAATCAGAATGGGGCAGGGATTTAAAATTGCGGGACTATCACACGATACTTATGTTTGGAGGGCCACACACTACTATACTTGGAATCATATAAGAAAATACCTAAACCCTCGCGGTACACAAGTACGCTGGCAACAAAAAATTGTTCTTTCATCTTGAGTGGGAAGAAAGTCGCATAACCGTCAGTACGCAGGCAGTTTGGGTACTTCCTGCAAAATATTTTTATCTGATGCTTCGTAAAACACATCTTATCAAAATCAACAACAAGAGAATCAAACATTTTTACAAAATTTGCGTCTCTTACTACTTCGTACACTACGACTGCGGTTTCTCCGGTAAGTTCTTCGGGTCTATCCATGCTCCAGTCTTCAAGAGGAGGATAAATGCCAAATTTGAAGACTTCATTAGCGCTTGCAAAAGTTTCGATACCACCATGTGCATCGATAATGAGAGATTCACAACCAGATAATAAACGAAGAATTTCGTGATTTTTATCCGCCATCAAAAGAGCATCACGCTCATCCTTGCTAAGATTATTGAACCACTCAATATGACCCGTCGTAATATGCCCCGCCTTATACTTCTGCAATAGGTCAATTTGCAGACTAGCAAATTTGTCCACATCTGCGCTGATGATAGTTTTCATCATTTTCCTTTCATCAAAAATTTGAATCGCTCCGACAAACGTACCCTTATTACCTCAAAGAACTATTTTAGTTATACAAATTTATTTAAGTTTTGTCAATAAAAATACCGGAGCGGAGCTCCGGTATAACTTACCGTATAGTGAGGGAAAAAGACGGCACTCCATCTAAATACTTCCACACGTACATATATTTTTTAATATAAAGGTACGTCTCATGATTCATGACACTTTTCATGTGTATATGTGATTTCTTTTTTCTGAATGTCACGATCCGCTTGATACGCTCAAAAAGTTTTTCAGGCAACACAACATCTTCCTGTTCGAGATCCACATGATTCTTGCTGATGAGCGAATAAAGCTGACGTGCTCCACCTCCACCCTCATTGTATGCTGCCACAGGATAAATACCACCAAGCCTTGGATTCTTCAGATAAAAATCCCGCACGAGAGGAAGGTGTGCCAACTCGAGATCAAGAAGGCAGATGGCAGCCTTAAGCACGTTACGCAAATCCCGCGTCCCATTTTCAAAGTTTGGATTAAGATGTGCATTCGGATATTCACGCACAACAAGATCATAGGTGCCGTCCCCATTTTTATTGGTGAATTGCAGTGCACCAATCGCATTCGCGCTTGAAACACTCCAATTAAACGCACGCCCTCTGTTCAGTGCGTATTCAATAAATATCGCATTAGTCGCTTCTTCAGGGTTTGCAATGAATTGCCCGTCATCCGTCTGCTCAATTGCTGCGAGTATCATCGGCTGTTTCGGATGAATGACCGTACTCAATAACTGCTCAGGAAATGCACGAGAGATTACCTTCTGACGTTCAAGATCATTAAACGCCGCAGTAAGTTCAGTCTGAAAAAAACTTGCACCGATATTACGCAATCCCATATCTCGAAAATCTGACTGATATGGAGTGTAGTTCACGGCAGAAGCGGTGCGAATAATCTCATGTGCGGAAGTTTTCAATGGGTCTTTTGTGAACCATGCATGACGATAGCGATAAATGGTTAATCGTTCTCCATTTTGCGTAAGATCAAAAACCAACCGCGTCACACCACTTCCCGCGACGTGCACTATTTCATACCCATCAGTCGCAACCCATGCAGGAAATTTTTTGTATGTTTTCGGAATGGGGTATTTTACGAACACTTTCACCACATGCCATGTTTGATCACTTTCTTTAAATGCACACAAGTAAACTGGTCGAGCAACAATTTTATGTACCGAAGAAACAATGTGGTATTTTATCAATTTACCCTTTTTATTCTTCTTGAATACTTCCCTTGTCACCTTACCCTCTTCGGTAATGAATGAGAGTTTTTGCTCGTCACATAACTTATCTGCCTCCGCAACTTTTGCAAGAATATAATCTGCACGAGTTTGCTTTTGTGTCGTGTTTTTAATGATGGGAATAATGTCCGTATCCGTAGCACGCGCAGTCGGAATCGAATAAATAATTATATTCACCATAAAGCATACAACCGCATACAAGCCAATCCTTCGTCGCACCAATCTGCAGCTTATATCGCGACACATTGCACCCAATGTCACCCAAAATATTGAGAAAAAAATCCAGAAAAGCAATAATAGTCCGCCAAGTTCTTTCATGATGCACCTCATATCAAATAACTTTTCTTATTCCAGAGTACCGTTCATAGGTAAAAAAGCAAACTCCGCATATGCGGAGTTTGTGTTCAAAAAAAATCAGTCAATTTGCTCTTCAGTAATCGGAGCGCTCGATTGTTCAATAACAGATTCTGGCGCAGGAGATACGGGTATCTTTGCTGGGTCAGTCATCGGATCTGATGGGTCAATCACCTCCTCCTCCTCTTCTTCTTTCGGAGGAGTGAGTAATGCTGGAGTATTGAATTCTCCTGATTGCTCATCAGGTGGCACAATCGGTTCAAATATATTTCCCGGTTGCAATAAGCCACGTTTCTGCTGAAGAAATTGCATCACCCTCGCATCAACAGGAACAAGATTGCGCCCACCCGTCTCACGTGAACCAAGACTTGATTTCGTTGTCTTACCCATCCAAAAAACCATCACCATTGCGGTTTCCGGTTTCCCTCGCACACCGGGGATAGCGACAATAAACCACACATCTGAAGTATCACCATTAGCATTCGTCGCAGTGCCCGTTTTCCCGGCAATCTCACCGGAAGTTTCAAAAGAAAAAGAAACCGTTTTTTCCTTTTGGGGAGTGGTGAGTGGATCCTTACCGAACACGACACCGGTACGTAGCGAATGCGCAGTACCTGTTGATTCATCAACAGGAGCACGGAGCAATTGCTTCATGTGTTCTGCGACAATACTATTAAGTACACGCTCGTATGTATCGCGGAGCACCCCCTTAGTTGCACATAAACGAGATACTTTCACCGATGGATCGAGCGGATCTCCCTCATCATTGAACAAGGTCGAACGCGACACATCATGTTCATCAATGGTACAAATATCATTTTCCCAAATAAGTGGAACTTTATAGCCTCCATTCACAAAAGTAAGATATGCACTCATATCGATTGGTACAACCTCGGACGCACCAATAGCGGTCGTCGGATACGGTTGTAATTCATACGTACGTGCTCCTCGTCCGAGACCGAGCCGATTCGCAAGTTCAACCACATGCTTCATTCCCGCACGAACTCCCGCACGAATTGCTGCGGTATTTCTTGATTCAGCAACTGCAAGCTGACAGGATATTTGCCCACGATATTGTGGCTCGGAATTCGAACGAAAATTCGCAATTTGTTTTGGTGGCTTTCCTTTTCCCCGCGAAACAAACACCGGAGCATCGAGTACGACACACTGTTTATCAAGCTCACTGGGAAGATTATCGGGCGTTACGCCAGACTGGATAAGTTCATTGAGTATTGTTTCATCTTGCGCAGCATAGGTAAATGCCTTAAAAGTCGAGCCCGGCTGACGAAACCCCTGCGTTGCAATATTAAACTTACTCTTTGAAAAATCTGCTCCTCCAATCATAAAACGTACACGCCCCGCGCCATCAACACCAAATGCAAGTCCACGAATACTGTCGCGGTCCGCCTCTTGGTATTTGCGAAACTCTTCAAGCGAAAGATTCATGTTCCGCTCTATACGTGCACCTTCTTTTGTTGTATGTATTTCGTTTGACTCTGCAAGTTCACGACGAAGCTTTTCTTTGAATCGCTCATATACGATCGTAAGTTTTGCATCATCATACACATATCGCTTCCGATATGTTGCAATACCCTCCTTGAGTGCATCTTCTGCAACATGCTGAAGCTCTTCGTCAATCGGCAGATAGATCCGTAACCCCCCAGTATTGAGTGGCTGTGTATCTTTGTGACGACGTCGAATTTCTTCAACATAATACGCACCAAACTTTTCCACGGAACAACCTGATTTCGCCGACAAAAAATTTAATTTTGTGGCTTCGATCTGCCCACGTTCATATTCCGCTTCAGTGATAAATCCCAACTCATACATACGGTCAATAA
>DIZR01000005.1:0-3709 GCA_002429425.1 Patescibacteria group bacterium UBA6023 | reverse complement strand
AATAACATGGCGCGTACGTTTTGTTGATTCACGCATAAGTTTGTCTCGGAGGATAAGCGTCTTCGGATCATCCCCAACCGCACGTTCGGGAAGTCCTGGCTTATTGATAAGCCCAACAATGAACGCAACTTCTTCAAGGTCAAGCTCCTTTGCCGTTTTACCAAAATATGAACGGCTACCAGCCTCAATACCATATTGCCCGCGTCCCAAATAGGGCGTATTCACATAGAGCAACAAAAGTTCGCGTTTCGAAAACTCACGTTCGATTTTAAGCGCAAGGATAATTTCTTTTAATTTGCGCGTGTAATTCACGGATGAATCCCTCAACAGTAAATTACGTGCAATTTGCATCGTGAGCGTTGAAGCACCAGAAACCTTGTGCCCGGAAGTAACGTTCGAAATAAACGCACGACCAAGACCGATAAAATCCACGCCATGATGCTCATAGAAACGCTGATCTTCCGACGCAATGATTCCTCTTTCAAACAATACAGGAATGTCCCGATCGCTATTAATGACGATGCGGTGCTCTGGTGATGAGAAACATGCAATAAGACGACCGTCGTCAGCGTTCACATCACTTTGTTCAAGGAATTCATGATGTCGAAGTTCCAACACATCAGGCAATCCAAGCTTTACTGAAAGCCAGTTTGTCTGCTTGTCATATTCATAAACACCATAAATTCCCATAGGGACAAAAATAATCACAAAAAGAACAATGAATGCGATAGCCTTATACGATCCCCACACAATACGCCAAATCAAAACAAATACAGGAATAAGCAACATCCACCGTAATACACGCCAAACCTTCATCCAAAGCGAAGAAAGGTAATTTGTACTTTTACTTTGCTGATTCACGTGAACCTCCGAATTTGATTATTGAACATCAAACAACATCTTCATTCAGACTAAGTCGGAGTGAACAATTTAGCAAGAAAATTACAAACAACAAAAAACCCGCCAAGAAAGGTAGATTTCGTGGGTACCCATAACACTAAAATGGCTTCTGAATATATGCAGTGACGGTGCGACGTTTCCAGGGCTTCCCATCACGAATATGCTTGAAAGAGCGTTCAATTTTTTGAATAATGAACTGCTCGGAAAAAAACTCATGGAGCGTTACCTCAGTCCACACATGCTCATAGAGTCCGAGTGTCGGATGGATATAAGAATCCTTCTCATCAGCGGGATTTTCTTTCAACAATCTCCGAACGTGCATATCCTCCTCAGCGAGAAATGATTTGAAGAACAACCATCCTCCTGGTTTGAGGACACGCAATATCTCCGTACGGAGTGCTTCACGTTCTTTTTCCTTCAAGAAATGGGAGGTCATCATGTCGAGGACAATATCGACCGAATTATCGGGCATATCAAGTACTCCTTCAATTGTCCGTGTAGTATAGACAATAGGAAGTTCTGTTGATGCACGCGTTGCAATCTTCACTCCCTCACTTGAGATATCATACCCAACACCCCGCATGCCATAATTTTGTGCAAGATAAATAAGGTTACGCCCATTTCCACTTCCAAGGTCAAATGCACGTGTTGTCACATTCAAATATTTTTTTCCGTAATTACGTTCGAGCCAACGACAAAATTTCTCGAGATCTTCCGCGGGTTCATCGGAAAGCATAAGATGCTCCGATGTTTTATATTCCTTATTCCAAAATTGTTCATGCTTTGACATATGCAATAAGTAACATGAAAAATGAGAAAAGTAAAGGAGAGGCAGAAATTATCAAAATTAAACCTTGATAATTTTGAGATCCTTACAGAAAGCGAAATTCCGCCATGAGTTACTAAATTATTTAACAATGCGCGGCGGACGGGACTCGGTCACGAATAATTTCTTCGTCGTTACTCAGAAATTTTCGCTACCTCGACTCGCAACTTCGCCTGCTGACACAGTATCCGCTCCATCTTTCGAGACGGGACTCTCGGCTACCGCCGCGGGTAAATTTAGAGTCCCGCACGAAAGCACGCAGGTGCAGGAGGACTCTGTCACGAATAATCCCCACACACATGGACGGGACTCGACCCTTACAGGGTCAGTACACCTTTGCGGTTTATTCGGAATATGAATTCCTCATAAACATTGCAAAGCTCTTCGAGTCCCGCACGGAAGCACGTAAGTGCTTCCTCCGCCACGCAAATGCAAAAAATCCAGCAATACTTGCTGGATTTTTTGCATTTGCGCGGCGGACGGGACTCGAACCCGCAACCTCCCACGTGACAGGCGGGTGCTCTAACCAATTGAGCTACCACCGCAAATATTTTCCGATTCATACATTGTACAGATAAATCAAATGATGTCGACGATATACCAAATAAATTTGCTTGCTCGTCGAACTGAAAAACACTCATGTGTTTTTCTTGTGTCGACGGGAGGGAACGATCCTCCGACCTCGGGCTTATGAGTCCCGCGCTCTAACCAACTGAGCTACGTCGACAAGTGAGAATAAAATTGTTTACTTTTTTTATTCGAACGCTGTCGACGCAAGAGGTTTCCCGATTACGTCGACGGACTTATGGTATTCTCATCGAAGTTTCACGCTCAGTCGAATGAGTCACCTTCGACAATACCTACCTTGTTGCGGGACCTGGAATCGAACCAGGGCCTTCAGGTTATGAGCCTGACGAGGTACCGCTCCTCTATCCCGCTATAATTACCAATCTTTCATCCCACCTCAAGCTCATGAGTCTATCATGATTCGAGGTACCGCTCCTCTATCCTATCCCGCTATCTACAAAATTTCCTTTTTTCTACCTCAGGCTCATGAATCTATCATCATGCAAGGTACGGACAAATCATCCTATTATCTATAAATATATCCTTGCTTCCACAAGGAATTAGGATTTTGGCATTATATGCAATTGAGCTACTTTTCGCAAGTTTCGTAAAACAAAAAAAATACGCTATGATTACCCAATGGAGCTTTTTACAAAACTCATTCACTCCCGAACTACTAATGTCTTACTCGGAATTTTTCTTTCCTTAATATGGGGAATCTTCGCATGGACACATATTCGTGCATTTGAGGACTCGGGTAAGATCGCATTTATTGTATTTGCTTTCTCAGAAACACTGCAAGCGATTTTTTTTATGATTCGAAAAACACCCAAAACTATCTCTGCCGATCCATTCTCATGGCTTGTCGCAGGTGGAGGAACATTTGTGCCACTTTTTCTTCGCCCCGGCGGGATAGTACTTTGGGCATATGGAGATATGTTTGTTTTCATTGGTGTCATACTCCAAATACTCGGACTCATGTCCCTCAATAGAAGCTTTGCGATTGTAGCAGCAAATCGACAAATCAAAACAAGCGGAATGTATAAATTTATTCGTCATCCAATGTACGCAAGTTACTTATTTCTCTTTTTTGGATATTTCCTTTTTAATGCTACCCCAACAAATGCATTGCTCGTAATATTTGCCTATATCTTTATGTTTCTACGTATTACCGAGGAAGAAAAATTACTTTCAAAAGATACTGCATATCAAACATACAAACAATCAGTACAGTGGAGACTGATTCCCTTTGTATACTAAAATTTTACTAATAATTGAAAAAAAATCCCGAATAAGGTACGATGGCACGGTCAGTAAAAAGTTTTCTGTCGCAGCTGTTTTGATAGATAAACATTAAAATATGCCGTTGTAGCTCAGCTGGTAGAGCATTTCCATGGTAAGGAAAAGGTCCCCGGT
>DIZR01000045.1:869-3138 GCA_002429425.1 Patescibacteria group bacterium UBA6023 | reverse complement strand
TTTATTTCCTCGTCGATCATCTCACCCGCAATCATCAGAATTTTCGGGAAAGGGAAATACCCGCCATTTCCGTGATGTTGGAAACCGGGGAATTGCAGGCCTATCCGAACGGCTATGTCATCAAATTGGTGATTCAGGAATTCAATTATTTCCAACAAGAAGGAATTACGAGATCTCGTTGCGAGTATCTATGGCGGTGATGATTTACCACTGACAAGAGAAAATTTCCGTAGCGAATTGTGGCGTGCACTTGCGAATGTGGTGCACTACAACAAGCACAATCCTCTCATCCAGCATGCGGTACGGGAGTATCCAACGCTCATTTGTCGTGCATATTCAATACTGTCGATTCGTTTCGGGTCATTCTGCTATGCGCCCATGACAAAGTCCATTCTTTTTGACTTCATTGAAATGCTTGATAATGACATTGATGAGGTGGAATTGGCTGCATGTGCGTATGCCCAAAGCCAGCGTGGTAAGAAAGTTTTTTTTCCGGAGCTATTTGTGATACGAGAAATGGTTCACACGATTTATAATGTAAAGTATTTCGACACATCGGTACTTCCGCCAACTCCACATCATGCGTTTGCAATCATTGCAAACAACATGCCTGAATTATTTTCAAGCAACATGAGTCCAGAGGCACTCTACGGGCACATGCAGGTTTTTGCGAGAAAATTCGATGAGCTTCATGTCATCGTTGAATCAAGCAAGACGCAAAAATAAAAGGATTTATGATCCACACGAACACTCACTGCCAACTTCATGTTGGCAGTTTTTTTGTAAATTTAATCTCGTTATAAATAAAAATATATAAAGCTCACTCCATCATTACTTCGTTTGCGTAAGTAAGTATTCACTTCGAAAGAACCATTTTGAAAATTGAAATATTCCATATGCGATAAAGTATGCGGAAAATACATCGATCGAATAATGTAAATGTCCAATAATTACTGCAATAGAAGCAATCACTGAGCAAGCGAGAAAAAAATAACGTAGGTGACGATTAGTCCAAAATATGAGCATCAAAAGAATAGGGAATCCTGCGTGACCCGAAAAGAAAAGATCGTTTCCTGAGCTAATGGTAAAGAGTGTTTGTGGGATATGATGTTCTCGTTCAATATAAGAATAATACACTATTGATGGAGCACTCAAATGGGTCATAATCATAAAAAAAGAACGTGTAACAAAGAAAACAGCCGAGCTTTCTAATACGAACGGGATAAATTTTGGATTAAGAAGCAATATCCCAATAAGAAAAATAAGAATTGCGAGTGCGCCTTGAAAGAATACATACTGGACATTAACGACAGGAATATGATCAAGGAGCAAGTCCGGGACTACGTGGCCAGTGTAACTATCGGTGTACGATGATGCAATATAAGTAACACCCAAGCTTAAAATAAGCAAAATTATACTGAGCAAAAGACGCAACCGCATCGGCTTATTGTTCCAAAATTCCCAGTGATTAATGAGTACCTTATGCATGATTAATTTATTATTTCATAATACTCTATAATTCATCATGAGTACATTGGATGTTTAATGAAAGATTGTTCGTAATTCGTAAACAAAAAAGCCCCTGTGGGCTTCTTGTTCATCTTGCAATGTCGCAGGAAAATTCTTAACTACGCAATGCTCAGTGATTTTTTGACTTGAGATTCATCAAAGCCGATAATCATTTCATTGTCGATGATAATAACCGGAACACCCATTTGTCCACTTTTCTCAAGCATTTCATTGCGCCTTACCGCATCTTCCCCAACGTCATAGTTGGTATAGGCAATATTGTTTTTTGCAAAAAATTCTTTTGCTGCATGGCAGTAGTGGCAAGTTGATGTTGAATAGATTGTTACGTTTTTCATACAATTGTATATTTAGTTAATGATTATTCGAAGGTGTGTCATTCTCACATATTACTAAAAGCATACTGATTTCGTCAAATTACTGGGAACATACGACTCTCCACCTACCGTGGCGGGTGATATTCAATCTCGCGGACTCGATAATGAATATATAATGAATATTTATGATGGTATTTGTGTATCACGAGTCACTAAGTTTTTTAGCGCAGAGCCTAACTAAAAAGCATAAGTGCTCGCGACCCCGGCTCGTGGTTTCTTCTGCTGAAGAAACATCACTGTGCCCTCCACAAGCTAAAAATCCCAAGCAGTTGGGATTTTCTTTACGCCTGTGGACCATAGCGGACTCGAACCGCTCACCTCATCCATGCCATGGATGCGCTCTCCCAGCTGAGCTACGGCCCCAA
>DIZR01000045.1:429-759 GCA_002429425.1 Patescibacteria group bacterium UBA6023 | reverse complement strand
ATCCATGCCATGGATGCGCTCTACCAGATGAGCTAATGGCCCAGGTGATACGATTATACATATTTTTTATATCTTTGCATGCATCATGTTCATGAATATTTTAAATTGATATAGATATATCCCCATCTGACATTTAATAATATAAGTTGTGTATATTTTATATGCTTTACGGTAAGATAAGTCATAAAGATTACCTTTATCGATAATGACAAAAACTCTAACAAATTAAAAAATGGGAAATACAGAACAATTAATGGCAGGATTAACTACGGAAGAAGCGAGCAAACGTCTAGAGCAGTTTGGGTTAAACTCCGTTGCTGAGGAGCATCG
>DIZR01000045.1:0-238 GCA_002429425.1 Patescibacteria group bacterium UBA6023 | reverse complement strand
GCTGAGGAGCATCCTCGTGGCATAAGTATGTTTTTCTTAAAGTTTTGGGGATTGATACCTTGGATGCTTGAACTCTCCGTTATCCTTGATATTCTCCTTGG
Organism: Patescibacteria group bacterium UBA6023; assembly: GCA_002429425.1. Classification (GTDB taxonomy): domain Bacteria; phylum Patescibacteriota; class Minisyncoccia; order Phycocordibacterales; family UBA6899; genus MHLP01. The sequence continues at coordinate 137 of DIZR01000045.1, read as the reverse complement.
TCGTTATGCCGAGGCAACGGTCATGACGTCACTGCTTGTATTTAACGCAATTATTGGTTTTATACATGAAAATAAGGCGCAGGAAGCACTTGCGTTATTGCGTGAGCACCTCTCAGTAACAACACGCATCTTACGAG
>DIZR01000003.1:1598-6498 GCA_002429425.1 Patescibacteria group bacterium UBA6023 | reverse complement strand
AATGGGATTCATGATTTTTATGCGACAATTTTTCATGCGAAAGAAGTGCACACAGATACACTCTGCGTGGGTAAGGTCTGTGTTACGGAAGAACAATTTTTACGCATGGTACAAAAAAGCAACGTTGCCGAAGTTACCGCCACGGTACAAAATTCAGATACACCAGCGACACCAGTACTTCCCGTTGAAACAGAAGTAAAAAAAATTGTCATTCCCGAAGTTGTCACGGTAAAAGAAATACCCCAAGAATCAGCAGGAATACCCCCAATACCCCCAGTGATTGAAAAGGTACCCGTAGTGGAAGAAGTGCCAAGCATCGTTTCAGATGTCCCAGCTTCATAGGCTTTTTCGAGCTCGAACTTGCAATCTCCCACTTGGGTACCCGACACCAAGAGGGAGATTGCTTTGCTTCAAAACCACATTTACCTTAAGTGGGGTTTTTGTTTACATAAATAAACACCCCCACAGAAAATTCTGGGGGGGCGAGTTTGTTATGCGAGGCGTGGTGAGATATTTATGATGCCACGCAATTCTTTCTCAATTTTTGCTTTTTCAAGCGTAAGGCGTCGATGTATTGACGCGAGCAGTTTTTCCTTCTTAATTTTTACCACAGGGAGTTTACGTTCATGGGCTATCTGATTTAAGAGTTGCGTACGATAGAGCTGGTCGTACGCGAGCATGACGGCATCATCGGTGGCACAATCGCGTTTGAGTTTAATACGTTCGGCGCGCATGTTGCGGTGAATCACTTCTGGTTCTTTTTTCTTTTCCTTACGCTTTTCCGTACGTTTCGCGTGATGATTGTTGTTCCGGCAATATTGTGACAAGGTAACATCTCCTTACTGTGGAAAAGAGGGTCTGCAAAAATATGCATATCTTTGTTTATTATAATGCATTTGCATAAATTGTCAATTCATGTTACAATGTACATGTAAGGTTGTTCCTTTGTAATGAAATAGGAGTAAGAAATGAAATCAATTTCCATGATTTTTCTTGGAATCGCTACGGTTACAATGGTGTGCATTATGTTGATTCAAGATCTTGATGCCCCCGTGGTTTATAACTCAAATTCTCGGACACTGAAGTCCGGGAAAACTATCTGTGTATTTGTGGATACCAAGTATGGTAAACAACAATGTAGTGCATACTCGGAATCGAGTCGCGCCAAGATGACGCAAAGATGGGCTAAATAATCCGACGCATCATTTATTTTTTATATAGGAGGTTACATTGAAATTTTTTCTGAGTCTTGCCTTGGGGACATTATCCCTTTGTTTCATTGCAGTACTCGCGTACATGTACCCCGAACCAACCTGGGAATATGGGCGGTCGACGGCTTATGTTTGGACAGAAACGAGTTATTCGATGAATTCCACAAATACATCGACGAAATGCGTTGTTTGGCTTCAGTATGAGCAACAATGGAAATCATGTACGGATTTTAAGACCAGAATCCGAAATAAGCTTCACATTGAGTGGAGCAATCAATCTGACCAAGTAAAAACCGGTCTTCCACCAAAATAGTTGTATGTTTTATCTTCAATCCCGCCATATCGGCGGGATTATTTTTTTGTATGAGGATTTTATGTGAAGGAAAGATATATTTTTTCAAACATTGCAGTACATAGATATTTTTGCTATATTCTCGCTACTGTGCGTGATATGCGCGTGTAGCTCAGGTGGTTAGAGCGCGTCACTGATAATGACGAGGTCCCTGGTTCGAGTCCAGGCATGCGCACAATGTTTTCCTTCAATACATTAGACTCAGCGTCAGATACTGCGGTTGCGGGGTATCATTCATTACGTATCGGCATCGCACTTTTTCTTGTTTCCTCGGGATTGCTACTGCTTACTCATGGCATTTTACGATATCACCCGCTTGTTTTTGGACTATTTTTTCTCACGAATATTACGAACATCGTTGCAGCATCTTTCGTGCTATATACAGTAAAAAATATTTTTTCAAATAAGTGGTTTCATATTATTGTGTACTTGCTCTCTTTTCCAATTTTCTTGTTTGCACTTCTTTCGAGTTTGGACTTTTTTTCATATGCGACGAATGTATTTTTACCGCTCCCGCATCTTATAAACGCCACAATCATGAAACTCGGTGCCACATACTATGGACAGCCAGTTTCTGAATTAGGAGTCATCGCTCTCACGTACGTGTATCTTTTGCCACTTCAGGTGGTGGTATATATGATATTCCTTATGATGATTGGTACACTTTCGTTTCTAGGAAAAAGAAATGGAAATAGACTTGATATTCCACCAACGCTTATCCTGAGTTTGGTAATTTTTCTGGTGATGGCAATACTTGCGCTTGGGGATGCATTCTTTATTTTTCTATCAATTCGTGGCTGATGTGTGTTTATTGATGGAGAAAGTGTGTTGTAGTGTAATGAGTGGAAGTTTTTTCCTTTCTAAATATTGACCCACAATGTGAGGAGTATATACTATTTACTTAATATCGTTTCCTAATAAAAAATAACAATGGCTTGTGGGTAATAAATCACGTGCATTTGAACTCATCACAGAGGATGAGATGATTCGAATAGGAAGGTTCGCAAAGGATAAGCAAACACCGTTTCTCGCAATCGACTTGAATAAAGTCGGACAACGGTATGATGAGCTCGCAGCGCAAATGCCTGGAGCAAAGATTTATTTTGCAGTAAAAGCAAATCCACTCGACGAGGTGCTCAAACTCCTTGCTGATCGTGGTTCATGTTTTGATGTGGCGTCGCGGTACGAAATTGACCAAGTGCTCGCACTCGGAGTTCCTCCAGAGCGATTGAGTTATGGCAATACAATAAAGAAAGAGCGCGATATTGCATATGCATACGAAAAGGGAATCCGTCTGTATTCAACTGATTCACTTTCTGACGTACAAAAGATTGCGCGTGTGGCCCCCGGCTCAATGTTAAATTTTCGCCTACTCCTTGATGGGGCAGGTGCAGATTGGCCATTATCAAAAAAGTTTGGTGCACATCCCGACATGGTGTACAAACTCGTGAAGTCAGCAAAGAAGCTCGGACTCGATCCGTACGGCGTGTCATTTCACGTGGGAAGTCAGCAGCGTGACATCGGTCAATGGGACAATGCGATTGCATTAGTGAAGTATCTCTTTGATGCGCTCAAGGAGGACGGTATTCGTTTGCGCTGTATCAATCTTGGTGGCGGTTTTCCTGCGCAGTATTTGAAGCCAACATTGGGTATGTCGACATATACGCAATCAATCATCCAGTATCTCAAAGAAGATTTTCCTGATGATGACCTTGAGATCATCACCGAGCCAGGACGCTCACTTGTCGCCGATTCAGGAATCATCGTTGCGGAGGTTGTCCTCATTTCAAAAAAATCCGATACAAACAGAACACGATGGGTGTATCTTGATATAGGTAAGTTCAGTGGACTAATTGAAACTTCTGATGAAGCAATTAAGTATCCATTTATTTTTCCTGGACATGAAGGCAGAGGAGAGTGGAGTGAGGCAATCCTTGCGGGTCCAACGTGCGACAGTGCCGATATCCTCTATGAGGATTACAAGTACATGGTTCCGAATACACTGAAAGAAGGTGAGCATGTTTACATTCTTACGACGGGTGCGTACACGATGAGTTATAGTGCAATTTCGTTTAATGGTTTTCCACCTTTGCAGGCATACATTCTGAAATAAACGATATTATGAAAGTTTTATGAGAAAATAAAAAACACCCTTGTGTGGGTGTGTGTTAGATATATGGTCGAATCGTCCGTTCGGGGGTATTGTAAACTCGCATTCGTGTTTCTTCGATTGACAGTGCGTCATCAGAAAAAAGTCTTGTGACGGGCGAAATGATTTTTGTTTTATAATCAAGAACCCAGACTTCACGTTTGCACGCGAGAGCAACTTCTGCTTCACGATAGACGCCCGCCCCCCATCTCCCATCAGGAAAAGGGAGCACAAGAACGGAATGACATGTCACCACTAATCCCTCAAAATAGCCCATGACATTGGCACTTGGATCATCGCGCTTCATTTCACTTACTACGACGCTGTGTGATGGATCACTCGGATTCACTACTGTGTATCCAATAAAGGTTCCATGGATTAACTCAATCAGCTCATCCTCAAGCGGGGTATGGTATGTATTGATGGGATGTGCAAAGTACACTTTCCGCGCGGACGGAAGTGGAATTTTTTTGCCTTGACGCATGTTGGACTCCTTGAAGAATATCTCTGTGAATGATATTAGCATTTTCGATGAATGGTGCAAGTGGATCGCCTGAGGCAAGAATTACGTAATATGTTGCGACCACGACATGTTACGTAATTTTTTTTCTTTTTTATTTTTCTGCACTAAGGTTGCCCTTAGCGCAAAATTTCGTTAAAGTTCCTTTATGCCTACGCTCTATATTGTTGCTACACCAATTGGGAATCTCGAAGACGTAACGCTTCGCGCGTTGCGCGTGCTCAAGGAAGTCGATTGTATTCTCTGTGAAGATACGCGTGTGACGAAACGTTTACTCGAGCGATATGAAATTTCCACACCGACAATGAGTTATCATGCACAGTCAAAGCTTGCGAAGGTGGATAAGATTCTTGCGATGCTTGAGGAGGGTAAAAACCTTGCGCTGGTGTCTGACGCGGGAACGCCGACCATTTCAGATCCCGGCAGTCTCCTTATTTCCCAAGTCCGCACACACTTCATGTCAAGGTTGAACCTTGACATGGTGGAAGTTGTACCGATTCCTGGTCCGTCCGCGCTAGTAACGGCACTTTCGGCGGCGGGTATTTCAGTTGCAGAATTTACATTTCTCGGATTCCTTCCGCACAAAAAGGGGAGAGAGACGCTTTTTAAAGAAATTGCTTCTTCCTCACGTGTGATGGTTTTTTATGAATCACCGCACCGCATTGAAA
>DIZR01000003.1:0-1529 GCA_002429425.1 Patescibacteria group bacterium UBA6023 | reverse complement strand
CGCATTGAAAAGTCTCTTGAATCACTTTTTAAATTTTGTGGTCAAGAGCGAAGAATTATTGTCGCACGTGAACTGACAAAAATCCACGAAGAATTTGTGCGTGGTACTGTTTCCGAAGTCCGTGCACATTTCACCAATAATCCCGACCGCATCCGCGGGGAATTTGTCGTTATTGTGGAGGGAGTGTAGACTTTAAGTCATGAAAGAAGGATTTTCCTCAGACGATAATATGCAACAGGAACAATCCGTATTTGTCGGTGGGGATGTGTATATTCCTACGTGGGATAGGGAAGGAAGTGTACCACCCCCGCTTCCTGTTGAGGACATCCCCCCAGAGCCAACGTGGAAAGGAAAAGAGTTGGGACTTCCACCACCTTTGCAGGAGCAAGGTGGAGAGACTGTGGGCATGAATCTTGAAACCCAGGACTCACTCGAAAATGAGTCGAATGAGGAAGAGATACCAACGCCGAATATTCCAACACTTGATCGTGAATTGATGGAGCTTGGTACGGGAGAACCAGAAAAGCTTGTCGAGTTTCTAAGTGAAAAAAGTAATTTACCGCCCGATGCAAATATTGAGCTTTATCATGGATTAAATGGCGGACTTGAGGGAGCTCTTGCAGTATTAGAATCACCCGAACAAGGAGTAAAACAAATTAGTGGCCCATGTCTTGCTGTATATCCTGTTGGGCAGTTTTGGAAACCCGGTGGTGCAGGATTGAAATATTCAATTCCACGAGGCTCTATTGAGTTTCCAGGTGAAAGTAATATTAATGCAAAATTTCGAATAGGTGATGATGGCGTCGTGTCTCTCGTGAATGGAATTGATACCCTCCCTCTTACTGAATTTAATGGAGAGGTAATTCGGACAGACCTCATGGAGGATATATTTGATGAAGAACAAGGATTCGTTTTTGACAGCACAACGAAGCCAATTGAAAGAAGGATTGTTCCACTTTCCGATAGAGAAAAAGAGATTGGAATGAAGATTGAAGAAAAGTTGGGTGAATTTTCCCAAGCTCGTGAAGAAAAGGAAATCCACAAGCTTGAGGAGTCTATTCGGGCGGACTTGATGAGTGGCAAATGAGTAGAGTAGAGAAGGCGCAGAGGCTTCGTGATTACTATTGGTTGAGATGTAAATCGCTTGACAAAAAGCATCCAACGTATATACTTCTGGTATGAAAACAGCGATGATCAATATCAAGACCGACAAAGCGGTCAAAGAAGAGGCGCAGAAGCTTGCTGCGGAGCTCGGCTTCTCATTGTCCGCACTTGTGACTGCATCATTGAAGCAATTTATTCGCACCCGTGAGGTGCAGTTTTCGGCGTTGCCTCGCATGACGCCATACCTTGAGGGAGTGATTGAGGAAGTGGAAAAAGACATCAAAGCAAAAAAGAATCTTTCGCCCGCGTTTACGAACATAAAGGATATGGACGCATATCTTAATGCTCTGTAATTAAAATGAAAACCGTTTTGCTTCATAATCATTTTGAAAAGAAGTACTCAAAGCTTTCTCAAAAAATTAAAG
>DIZR01000083.1:18103-21494 GCA_002429425.1 Patescibacteria group bacterium UBA6023 | reverse complement strand
CCGTGTAGAAATAAATACCACTTTCAAGTAAACGATTTTGCTCATCGCAAACTTTATTTGCAAGCTTGGCAATATCAATATTATTTTCTTGTATATATTTACTCGCAAAAAGAATAGGGGTAATCGGTAGGGCTTTGAATAACGTATCTGCATCACTCAATGCTTTCCCCTCATCCGAAATGGATTCATTTCGTGTCGCAGTATGCTCCTCCATTACTATTTGTTCTATCCGTACAATTTCTTCTGTTGTATAACCTGCACTCGAAAGTTTTTCCTGCCGTAATTCCCTTCCCACCTCTGGTTCTGAATTTGGCGCAATAAGATAATTGAGGTCATGCACAAGAGCTGCAGACTCAACAAAAAAAACATCTGCCCCAATTGCACGCGCAAACTCTCCTCCCTTTTTCTTTACAAATGTAATGTGATGCCATCCGTGAAAAAGCAGTTCTTTTTCTTTATAAAGTGGGAGAAGCAACTTTTCTAATACAGATAACTTTTCGTTCATTATTATATTGTACCAGATTTGTAATTAAATTAATCCTTCTATGTACAGAGCAATAACGTAAAATAAAAATTTTTACATGGAGACAATAACGTTGTGTTCTCTTCCATCATCAATAAGATCAATAGCTTTACCCATAACATGGATTCCATCAACTGATATTTCCATCAATTTCGCAACATCACCTCGAACTTCAAATTTAATGCGATAACGAGATTCACCGAAAGGTAGGAGTACTGACGCATTTTTCCACCCAGTCGGAAAAGAAGGAGAAAATATCAGTGAGTTTCCTTCACGTTTTAATCCGAGTATATATTCAAGTATCGTAAGATATAATACTCCCGCAGACGCAGTGTACCATGTCCAACCTGCGCGCCCCGGATACGTTGGCGCAGAATATATTTCAGCGGCAACCACATACGGCTCACCCTGATATACGGAAACTTTCTCATTCGTCTCGGTCCGTTTGAATGGATTCACCGCATCAATAATAATTTTCCCCGCGTCAGGATCACCCGTTGCAAAAAGTGCTTGTGCAAACCACAACGCGGCGTGATTATACTGCGACGCATTTTCACGAACACCAGGAGGATAATCTGAGATTAACCCCAGATCGAGAATCGATCGAGACGATGGGGGCCATGTAAGGGGGACATGCCCCTCATAGATTGCGAGTTCAGCTTTTGAAGACTGCAGTGCCTCGGTAACTTCTTTTGTTTTCCCGTCGGCAAAATATGCCCATGATTGAGCAACGGAATCGAGACGAAAGGCTTTTGCACCGCTCGTTCCAACGAGCGCCCCGGAATCTGTAAATGCACGGCGATACCATCTGCCATCCCATCCGAATTTTTTTAATGCTTCTCTATAAAGTTTGGCATAAGATCGATAGCGGATCGCACGGGGAATATCACCACGCTCTTCGGTAAGTACGCTCATCTCATCAAGGACAACAATGGTGATCCACGCAAGCCACACACTTTCTCCCTCTCCCTCAACTCCGACACGATTCAATCCATCGTTCCAATCTGCAGATCCCATAAGCGGTAATCCGTGTGACCCGGAAGTCAGCGAGTGCTCGACTGCACGAATGAGATGCTCATACAGAGAACTTTTCTCATCACTTATTTTAAATATTCCCACCACACTCGGACGGTCTATTTTATTTGGGATATCGCCTTCGAGATAAGGGAGGAGTTCATCAAGTATCGCATGATCTCCAGTAAATTTCACATATCGAAGCGTCGCATACGGAAGCCACAATTGTGGATCAGAAAGCCTAGTACGTGCACCAAAATTATTGTGTGGCTGCCACCACGATAGCACATCCCCCTCTTTGAACTGTTGTTTTGCGGAAGCAAGGATATGTCCCCTTGTCCATTTCGGATCAAACCAAAGCATTGCAAGTGCATCCTGTAATTGATCACGAAAACCATACGCACCGCCGATCTGATAAAATCCAAGTCGTGCATGAATACGCGACATAAGTATCTGATACGGAAGCAGGCGATTGGCGAGCGTCGTAAGTGTTGGATCGGGTAACTCAAATTTCGGAAGTGGAAGTTCATCCCAATAGTGTTTTACTTTCGCAAACATAACTTCGGTATTTTTGGCATCTCTCAAGCGCGAGAGTAGACTCGGTAATTCATGCTCATCAACACACCCAAGAAAAAGAGTTTCGATTGCAGTTTCACCGGGATGAAGATGGATCATTTTTCTCACTGCCGCGACAGGTTCCTCGTTTGCCACGATCTCACTGCTGAGTTTACTACGCTTCAACGATGCAGGGTCACGTACATCCCCATATCTCCCCAAAAACTCCTCACGACTCACAGTAAATTCATCAGCACCAGAAACCATACCCGCAAAAATACGACTATTTGGAAATTGCTGTCGATACTGTTGTATTGCGACAAGGATATTTCCCTCGAGCACCTCAAATGAAAGATGTTTGCGAGTCTCAATTGGTAAACTTCCCATAAGGAGTTCGAGATAACAAAACAAGGAGAGCGTGCGTTTCTTTGTATCATTATTGGTGATCTTGAAGCGAAAATATTTTACCGGCTCTTCGACACCAACATACATCGTCAGTTCAACTTCAATATGTAATGTACGGCAACGATAGGTGGCATACCCTTCGCCAAAACGGATCTCATGTGCCGCATCCGAAGGAGCAAGTACCGGGAAAATATTTATGCGCCTCCCGGTTTCTTCATCACGCACATACATGGCCTCTGCCGTAAAATCTGATAAGGGGTCATTATATGGAACCGTCAACTTATTGTCATAACTATTGCGAGACCACGTAAATGACATCCCTCGATCAGTTGCAAGAAATCCGATCTGTGCATTGGCAACAATGTGCGACCATGGTCGAGGAGCGTGCGTATTTTTCTCGGAATATATAACGTACTCTCTCGTTATTGTATCGTACCCACCGATGCCATTCCAGAATGCCAATCGTTTTTCTGCACCGAGTGAGAATCGTTCATAATATTGCACATCCCTCGCCTTTTGCTTAGGTTCAAATTTTGGGGGATATAATCGCACGTGGGTACGCTCAAGATGTGCAACCGCATCTGCAAGGGACCCCTTCTTCGCATCTATCCGGATTGTCGCTGCGGAAAGTATCGCCATGCGCTCATATGCACTCATCTGTTCGGTACGCACATGAAACACCGTACTGGTTAAAAACTCCTCACGCATGCGATGAATATTGAGTAAAAAATCTATTTCATCCTCGAATGTTTTAATATAACCACCTGAATGATCATTAAAAATAACAATATCAACCGTGATCCCCTTTTTTATAAAATATCTGTGACAATTCAATATCTGACGAATCATTGGAAGGTCAGTAACCCCAGTTACCGAGAGGAGGAGGATCGGGCG